>DLXG01000299.1 GCA_003448875.1 Anaerolineaceae bacterium | reverse complement strand
TGAGGAAGGCAGCCTGTTGCTGCTGGATGAGGAAAGCGGCGAATTATACATGCGCGCCGCCAAGAATTTTCAAGAGGATTTTGTCCGCACTTTTCGCCTGCCAATTCAGGATACGCTGGCCGGTTCGGTGCTGAGAAGTGCTCAACCGGTCGTGCTGGATGAAAGCACCCCTCAGAAGATTAAAACCTCATATCTGGTGCACGCCCTGATTTATGTTCCGCTCAAAGTCCAGGATCGCGTCTTCGGCGTTCTGGGTGTGGATAACCGTCACAGCCGCCTGCCCTTCCACAAACGAGATATTAACCTGCTTTCAACGCTGGCAGAATATGCTGTGATTGCCTTGCAAAATGCGCGCTTGTTCGATGAAACGCAGGCTGAACGCAATAAACTGGAAACCATCCTGAAAAAGATCCAGGATGGCGTGATCGTCATCGGACAGAACCGCGAGATTATCCTGATCAATCAGGTGGCTGAAGCCGCCCTTGGCATTCATCACATGAATGTGATCGGCAAACCTTACCGCGAGGTTATCAGCCAGCCGGAACTGCTGGAATTGCTGGATACCAGCACCCGCAGCCTTTCCAACCGTACCGAACTGGTGGTGGAGGATGGGCGGGTTTTCGGCGCGCAGCGCACCCCCATCCCGGATGTAGGTACTGCCCTGACCCTGCATGATATTACTTACCTCAAGAAACTGGACCGGATCAAGAGCGAGTTTGTCAGCACGGTTTCGCACGACTTGCGCTCCCCGCTGACCGCCATTCTGGGTTATGCCGAGTTAATCGAACGGGCCGGCCCGGTCAATGAATTACAGCAGGAATTCATTCGCCGTGTACAGACCAGTGTGCAGAACATCACTCATCTGGTAGACGATCTGGTTAATTTAGGGCGGATCGAGGCCGGCTTTGACACCCGTAAGGAAACCTTTGATCTGCGTCAGATTTTGGATCTGGCAGCAGATAATTTCCGCAAGGCACTGGCGCGCAAGGGTAACACGCTTGAAATCAAAATGCCCGCACAGGTGCCGCCTTTTTACGGCAATCCGGTACAAATCCGCCAGATGTTCGAACACCTGATTGATAACGCCATCAAGTACTCCCAGCCCGGCGGAAAAATTGAAATCTACGGCGATCTGGAGCAGAACCAGATCATCCTGCAAATCAAAGATGAAGGTATCGGCATCCCTTCGGTAGATTTGCCCTTCATTTTCGATAAATTCTACCGTGCCAGCAACGTCAACAGCGAGGTTGCCGGCACCGGCTTGGGGCTGGCAATTGTCCGCTCGATTGTCGAAAGCCACGAAGGGCGCATTTGGGTGGAATCCACCGTCGGGCAGGGTACTACCTTCACCATCGTCCTGCCGATCGTCGAATCCTGATCCCCCTATGGATACTCCAACTCCCGGCATGGCCGGGAGTTTTTCTGCTTAAAGCAAGCCTCCGCCGGGGGCGGTGAGGTAACCCAGCGGAGGCATTCGCCAAAGGAGGAGACAGCGATGAGCTAATTTTGGAGGTGTCCGGATGTCTGCGTCTCCATGCGTTATCTTACCGCAAAGGTCTGACATCTGTTATTGTGTTTCATCACACTTTTTGGATGACCTTATTCACATTACAAAACCCGTAAAAAGTCACGGATCAATGTGACAGCCTCCGCGCTGTCACGGTACATGCCGAGCCTGAAGCGAGGGTGATCATTGCCAAGTATCATTTTAGAAACCTTTGCCCCAGCCCGGTAACAGGCCAGCACCGGCTTTTCCAGCATCAGTGCCAGCGCAATTTCATACCCAACGCCATGAGAAGGGGTGCTGACTTCTGCAATCAGCGCGTCACATTCCCGTACCCAGTTTACATCCCGGCGGTAGACCTCGGACGGGTCAATGACCCTTTCCATGTCCATCACCTGCGGGCTGGCGAGGATGGCGGTCGGCACATGATGACCATCCTCCAGCAAGGCTTGCACGATGGCTGCATAAACCGGCTGATCATCCCTTCCGCCGGTAATCGAACAGGAAAAATAAATATTCATTGTTGAAGAAGAACCCTGTATGATAGAGTGAATTTGGTCAAATTTTACCTGCTTTTTTTAACACCGAAAAATCAAAATCTGGCATACTTATTGCATAGAGTAATGAAATTGCCCCCGAATCTTCGCTTGACGCAGGATTACGCTTATGCTAGTATGATTGACAGTGATTAAGTCCTGAGGAAAGTTTACACGAAATTCGGGAATTCGTACCCTCAGAAGGAGAATGAAGATGAAAAAGAACCTTTTTGTAGTGGCGTTGATCAGCATTCTGGTTGTGGTCAGCATGGCCGCCTGCACCCGTTCAGCCACCACCAAACAACCCGGCGAGGCCACCGCCACCTCGGAAATTCCATTCCCGATTGCCACTGTTGACCCTAACCAGCGTTTGACCGAAATTGTCCAGCAAACTCAGGCCGCTCAGGAACCGCCTTCTCAGCCACAGGAAGTTACCCCCGAAGGGCCTGCTGAAGCGACACCGATTATTGTGGTGACCGACACGCCGGTGCCCCAGCCGACCACCACTCTGCCGGTTCTGCCCACCCTCAGCCGCCCGGAAACCTATACACTGCAAAAAGGTGAATGGCCGATCTGCATCGCCCGGCGTTACAATCTGGATCTTAACGCCTTCTTCTCCGCCAATAACCTCAACATGAACTCCCGCCCGGCTGAAGGAACGGTTTTGAAGATCCCCGCCACAGGCACTTGGACTTCCGGCCCGCGTTCCTTGAAGGCTCATCCCGCCGATTACACCGTAAAGGCTGGCGATACGATTTACTCGATTGCCTGTGATTTTGGGGATGTTGACCCGATGGCGATTGCGGTTGCCAACAACCTGCAGGCCCCCTACACGCTCAAACCAGGGGATGTCATCCGCATCCCGTAAAATCGCGGCCTCTTCAAGGTGATAATCCGATGGTACAATCCATGGCAGGGGTAACCCTGCCATGTGTGTTTAATTCCCAACTCATTCAGGTGCAGAATGAATTTTTCCATTCTTCAACGCGAAACCATCTATCAGGGACGGGCATTTGAGGTCGAAAAAGTCTATTTGAGATTACCCGACGGCGCCGTCCGGCCGTATGACCTTGTTCAACACAGCGGATCGGTAACCATTGTTCCGCTGGATGCTCAGGGAAACATTTTGTTCGTAAAACAATACCGCATCGGTGTTGGAGAAGAATTACTGGAACTACCCGCAGGTGTGTTGAACGACGGCGAAGACCCGCACACCTGCGCGGCGCGTGAAATTCGCGAAGAAACCGGTATGGCGGCCCAAAAGTTAGAAATGCTGGGAGATTTTTATCTGGCACCCGGTTATTCCAGCGAACACATGTACATTTTTCTGGCCAGCGGCCTTTACCCTGCCCCCTTGGAACAGGATGCCGATGAATTTTTAGAGTTAGTCGCCATTCCCACCGGGCAGGTTTTGGAAATGGCCCAGAACGGCGAACTGCGCGATGCAAAATCACTGGCGGCCCTGATGCTGGCCCAAAAGCGGTTGAAGGGTGACCTGTAAATATGACAGGAAACATACAAATTAAATGACCAATATAACTTACCCATTCGTTCAAGAAAAGATACACTCTCATAGATGAATGTCTGGACACGCAAGCCGAACGAACATTAAACAGCCTGACTTTCTCGATTGAAAGCAGGCTGTTTTTGAGGTTTCTATCATCTCGATGTGGAGTTAACCGACATGACAAGACAAAAAGTTACCGTAGACGCCAATGAGGCTGTTGCTCATGTAGCCTATCGGCTGAATGAAGTCATTGCCATTTATCCCATCACCCCTTCTTCTGGGATGGGCGAACTGGCCGATGCCTGGTCAGCCGCCAAAATCCCTAACATTTGGGGAACCGTACCGCTGGTGGTTGAGATGCAATCCGAAGGCGGTGCCGCCGGTGCCGTTCATGGTGCCCTGCAAACCGGCTCGTTGACCACGACCTTTACTGCCTCGCAGGGTTTGCTTTTGATGATTCCCAACATGTATAAGATTGCCGGTGAATTGACCCCGGCTGTCTTCCATGTTTCGGCGCGCACCGTGGCCACTCATGCCCTGTCCATCTTTGGCGATCATTCCGATGTGATGGCCACCCGTCAGACCGGCTGGGCACTACTGGCTTCCCGCTCCCCGCAGGAAGCCCACGACATGGCCCTGATCGCCCAGGCCGCTTCGCTGCGCTCGCGCATTCCCTTCCTGCATTTCTTCGACGGCTTCCGAACCTCGCACGAGGTCCAGAAGGTCGAGGTCCTCGACTACGCCGACCTCGCCGGGCTCATCGACACGGACGCGGTCGAGGCCTTCCGTGCCCGGGCCATGACTCCCGAGCGCCCGCACCAGCGGGGGACGGCCCAGAATCCGGACATCTACTTCCAGGGACGCGAGGCGGCCAATCCTTACTACCTGGCCGTGCCGGGGCTCGTCCTCGAGAGCCTTGAGAAGCTGGCCGCTCTCACCGGGCGGCGCTACGGGCTCTTCGACTACGTCGGGGCGCCCGACGCCGAGAGAGTCATCGTGGCCATGGGCTCGGCCTGCGAGACGGCCGAGGAGACGGTCGAGCATCTCGTGAAGGCCGGGGAGAAGGTCGGCCTGATCAAGGTCAGGCTCTACCGGCCCTTCTGTCGTGAGCACTTCTGGCGGGCGGGTCCCGTGACCTGCCGCCGCCCGGCCGGCCTCCACCGGGCCCAGGAACCGGGGTCC
>DLXG01000139.1 GCA_003448875.1 Anaerolineaceae bacterium | reverse complement strand
AAACCGGAAAGAAAGCGCACTGTCGAAATTGCCCGTCCGTAGGACATGCGCAAGGGACCAAGCACTCCCAGCGTTCCGGTCGCCAGACCGGGTGCGCCGTAACTCCCCAACACAATTGACCACGGACGTAATTCATCCCACGTCCCTTCGCCGCCAATCAAGACCTGAATGCCCCCTACGCTATTGCTCATCACCGTGCGGGCAGCCAGATCTTGCAGCAACGAACGCTCTTCTAAAATCCGCAAGGCGCGCCGGGCTTCCTCCGAACCGGTGAACTCCGGTTCGGCCAGCACGTTGGTCAGGCCGTCCAGATAAACTTCCCCGGCCACTTCCGAGTCGGCTTCGATCATGTCTTCAATCACCCAGCCGATCACATCTGCATCCAGCCCGCTCAGCTGAGCCGTGCGGGCGCGGATGCTTTCCACATCCTGCCCCTGAAACAACTGGGTCAACCGGTCAGCCGATTGAGAAAGCAATTCCTGCGCCACCGGTTCATTCAGGGTTAGGATGCGCTGGCGCACTTCCCCGCCAACCATGACCAGCACCATCAACACCTGCCGGCCGCGCGTGGCAATCAATTCCAGATGTTTGAGGCGCGCCTTTTCGGGATGCGGCGGAGTGACCAGCGAGGCAGCCCGCGATTGATGGGCCAGAACCGAAGCCGCCAGCCGCACCCATTGTTCTACATCATGACGCATTTGATAAAACTGGTGGCTGATCGTCCGGCGGGTGGTATCCGGCAGGTCACTGGCGCGGATCAGGCGCGAAACAAAATAGCGATAGCCTTCCTCGGTGGGCACCCTGCCTGCCGAAGTGTGTGGCTGGCGCAGCAAGCCGTACTCGGTCAGGACGGCCATCTCGTTACGCACGGTTGCCGAACTGATGTTGAGGTTGTAGCGGGCAACCAGTGCCTGCGATCCGACCGGCTGCGCAGTACGGATGTACTCGTGAATCACCAGCGTCAGAATAAATTTTTGTCTCTCGCTCAGTTCGACCATACGCCACTCTTTACTTTTAGCACTCTCACCCTTCGAGTGCTAAACCCGACCATTACATCATCTTACCATGCCCAATCTTCAACGTCAAGAATTCATACCAACTTCATATAGAATTCTTATATGGCCTTCCCTCTGATTGACCTGCCCCCTGTTTATTCGTAAAATAGAGATGATGACTCGCATTCTGGTAACTTCCCTCCGCGCCGGTTTTTACCGCACCGATCACGACCCTCCGCCCTTCATTCTTTATTTCTTTTGAATCAGCAGCCCACTATTTAATAAGATGATCAGAGAGGAGATCGAACATGAGCCAATCCCCCTTTCCTTCCAAGCGTGCAGCGGTGTATGCGGATGTTCCCGATGAGAAATGGAACGACTGGCGCTGGCAGTTGAGCAACCGCCTGAATACTGTTCAGGACTTTGAAAAACTTTTCAAACTGACCGACAGCGAAATCAAGGCCCTCAACACGCAGGGTTTGTTCCGCGTGGATATTACACCCTACTTCGCGTCCCTGATTGATCCCGATGACCCCAACGACCCGATCCGCTTGCAGGTTATCCCCAAGGCCGAAGAGATTGTTCCCTTCACCGGTATGATGGAAGACTCGCTGGCGGAAGACCGCCACTCCCCCGTGCCGGGTCTGGTGCACCGTTACCCCGACCGCGTGCTGATGCTGGTCACCACCCAGTGCGCCTCCTACTGCCGTTACTGCACCCGCTCGCGCATTGTCGGCGACCCCAGCGCCACCTTCTCGCGCGCCGAATTTGAAATGCAGATCGAATACCTGAAAAACACCCCGCAGGTGCGTGATGTCCTGCTCTCCGGCGGTGACCCGCTCACCCTTGCCCCCAAACTGCTGGATGAATTGCTGCGCCGCCTGCGCGAAATTCCGCACATCGAAATCATCCGCATCGGCAGCCGCGTGCCGGTCTTCCTGCCCCAGCGCATCACCGATGACTTTTGCGAAACCCTGGCCAAATATCATCCGGTCTGGATGAATATTCACGTCAATCACCCCAACGAAATCACGCAGGAACTGGCCGAGGCCTGCGACCGGCTCAGCCGGGCCGGTGTGCCATTGGGCAACCAGTCCGTTTTGCTGGCCGGAGTCAACGACTGCGTTCACATCCAGCGCAAACTGGTGCAGGATCTGGTGCGTATCCGCGTGCGCCCGTACTACCTCTACCAGTGTGATCTGGTGGATGGGGCCGGTCACTTCCGCACGCCGGTCGGCAAGGGCATCGAGATCATCGAGGGCCTGCGCGGTCATACCTCCGGCTATGCTGTGCCAACCTACGTAGTGGATGCGCCCGGCGGAGGCGGTAAAATCCCGGTCATGCCCAACTACCTGATCAGCATGTCCGACCACAAAATCATCCTGCGCAATTACGAGGGCTACATCACCACCTACGAAGAGCCGATTGAATACAAGCCGCACGACCCGAAAACCTGTTATTACTGCCAGCATAAACGGATGGAGCCGGGCCAGACTGGCATTACCGGTTTGCTGGACGGTGAGGAGATGTTCATCAAGCCGGAAGGTTTCGACGAACTGCACAACCGCGGCGGCGGATTGCACCGCCTGCGCGCCAATCAGGAAAAATGGAAACCGCTCGGCATCGGCGGGGAAGCCAAACCGCTCGGCAGCGGTAAAATCCACGATATGGAATAACTCAGCCGTAACCTGCCGCCTCAAAACGGCAGTTAATCTCAAAACCTCAGGAGGAAAACAATGCATTACCGAAGACTTGGACGAACCGGCCTGAAAGTCAGCGAAATCTCGCTGGGCGCATGGCTCACTTTTGGCAATCAGATTGACGAACAAACCGCCATTGACCTCGTCCATGCCGCCTATGAGCATGGGGTCAATTTCTTTGATAACGCCGATGTGTACGCCAACGGTCAGGCAGAACTCGTCATGGGCAAGGCCATCAAAACCCTGCAGCGTGAGACGCTGGTCATTTCCAGCAAGGTGTTCTGGCCGACCTTTCCCGGCCCCAATGGGCGCGGTCTTTCACGCAAGCACATCTTCGAGTCGATTCATGCCTCGCTGCGCCGCCTGGGCACCGATTATGTAGACCTGTACTTCTGCCATCGCTACGATCCCGATACACCTTTCGAGGAAGTGGCCCGGGCTATGGACGATCTGGTGCATCAGGGCAAAGTCCTCTACTGGGGCACCTCCGAATGGGAAGCCTACCAGATCGCCGAGGTGTACAGCGCCTGCCGCGAGTTCGGGCTGGTGCCGCCCAGCATGGAACAACCCCAGTACAACCTCTTCCACCGTAAGCGGGTGGAGGATCACATCATGCCGCTGGCGCGCGATTTGGGGCTGGGGCTGACCACCTTCTCCCCCCTCTATTTCGGCATCCTGACCGGCAAGTACAATGACGGCATCCCGGCCGGCAGCCGCGCCTCCCACGAGGATATGGCCTGGCTGCGCGAGCGCATCACCCCGGAGCGCATCGCCATCGTCCGGCAGCTGACCGCGCTGGCACAGGAATTGGGCCTGACCACCTCTCAACTGGCGATTGCGTGGGTGCTGCGCCGCAAGGAAGTTTCCAGCGTCATCACCGGCGCCAGCCGACTGGAGCAACTGGATGAAAACCTTGCCGCTGCCGAAGCGGTAGAAAAACTGACCAACGACATCCTCGAACGGATTGACGCCATCTTTGGCGAAAATCATTTTGAGTAATTTCTCAAGAGAGGCTTTCACCCATGGATAATTACGTTCCTCAGCCCCCTGTCGTGAGTCCTTCAGGGACAACGGGTGATAAACAGGGTGTTGCCATTGCGGCACTGGTGCTGGGCATTCTCAATCTGGTAGCGTGGTGCCTGCCGATTTGCGGTTTCCCGATGGCGATTGCCGGCATCATCACCGGCGTGATCGGTCTCAAATCCAGCAATCGAGGTTTGGCCATCGCCGGACTGGTGCTTTCGGCAATCGGGCTGATTCTCTCGGCAGTTAATGCCCTGGTTGGCGTTTGGCTGTTCTCACAGGGCGGGTTTGACTGGCAGAACTTTGATTTTCAAGACTTCATGCCATAACCGAACCCCCCTTGTCAATGCAAAATAGAAATGT
>DLXG01000152.1 GCA_003448875.1 Anaerolineaceae bacterium | reverse complement strand
TGCGGGGTGGGTGTTACCGGCGTGGGGGTGGGTTCTTCGGTGTCCTGCGGGGTGGGTGTTACCGGTGTGGGAGTGGGTTCTTCGGTATCCTGCGGCGTAGGCGTTACCGGTGTATTGGTCGGAGTAAAAGTAAAGGTCTCCGTCGGTGTAACCGGTGTGTTGGTTGGGGTAAAAGTGAAAGTTGCTGTTGGTGTAACCGGCGTATTGGTAGGAGTAAAGGTAAAGGTAGCGGTCGGCGTTACCGGCGTGTTGGAGGGTGTGAAAGTAAAAGTTGGGGTGGGGGTTGGCAGGCGGCACTCATTGGCATCCTTGAAGGGCCGGCACTGGCTCGAAAATACGGTCGGCGAATTACCCGCATAATCCGGGCGCTGCTGGGCGCGGAAGATGAAATTACCGAACGGGTAACCTTCCGGCGGATTGCTGACAGAGAGCGGGTTGAAACTCAGCACCGTACACTGCCCGGCGCTCAGGGGCGGGACAATGCCGCTGTGCACGATGGCACCCGTGCGCGCGCTGCCGCTGGATTTCCACAACACCTGATAGGTGGTTGTTCCCTGCATGGCAGATCCGTTGTTACAAATGGTTGCCTGAATCACATCGCAATTGCCGCTACAGCCGCTGGTGAAGACAAGATCGCTGCCGTCCCACTCTGCCTGTACCGGTAAAACGATCAGATTGAGCAACAAACCACTCAGCAAAAAGATGACGCCCAGTGTGTAAAAAGTCATCCACAGGCGTTTCAAGCCGCGAGCATTCGTATTATTCATGGTGTGCCCTCCCGAACCTGCTACTGTCCTGCCCACACATAAGGAAAGATCATGGGCGGTAAAGAATAAAAATGCCCCGTAATGGGGCCGGTTTCGCTATTTGCTCCCCGAAAGCCGTTCCGTCAACTTCACGGAAGAGCGACCAGTGCCGGCATTTCGGATCATGGCTGCCTGTAATAAACTGAAAGATTTCTTTATTGTATAAATCTTGACTATGTATATCTAAATTATAACGACTGAAAAAACAATGTCAATAGAAACCCTTTTGAATCCGGTCATATAAAAGTATTTATAAGGAAATTCTAAAAATTTTTAGACCCTCTCCATTCACTTTCACGCCTTAAATATGCCCCCAAATATGACCGGCGTCACATCCCTTCCAGCCTTGGCGATGGTATCAAGTAAATAATCCTATCTGTCGTTCGAGAGGAAAACATGAGCAGACCAACCATTGCCCTGTTTGGCGCTTCCGGCACAATGGGGTTTCAGGCCTTTCAGGAATTGTGGCGCCGCCGTGAACGCTTCAATCTGACCATACTGGCCCTGCCGGAAGACCAGCACAGCGGCATTTTTGACCCTTACTTGCGCTGTGCGGGTGCGCCTCGCCTGCGCGGCAGGGGCGTTGCTCAGGGGAACGGCCTCAAAATCGTGTGGGGCGATGCCACCCGTTACGAGGACGTGGCCGAAACCATCCGCGGGGCTGAGCGGGTCTTAAATGCGATGGCCTACATTTCTCCCATGGCCGACTACAACCCTGAGCAGGCCCAGCGCGTCAACGTGGAAGCGGTTGCACACATTCTGCGCGCCATCCAAAACGAACCGGGCGGCGCTGAGCGGATTGCCTACATCCACACCGGCTCGGTGGCTCAAACCGGCAACCGCCCGCCGGGCATTCACATGGGGCGGATTGGCGACCCGCTCAAACCGGCTGTGTTCGATTACTACGCCCTCACCAAAATCGAGGGCGAACGGCTGGTACTCGAATCCCCCCTGCGCTACTGGGTATCCCTGCGGATGACCTTCATCCTGCCAACCCGCTTCAAGGAACTGCTGGGCCTCTTCGACCCGATCCTGTATCATTTGCCGCTGGATGCCTGCATGGAAAATATTACCGACCGCGATGCCGGTTTCGGTCTGGCCAATTGTGCCGAAATTCCCTTGCAATCCGATTTCTGGCGGCGGGTCTACAATATGGGCGGTGGAGTAGCCATGCGTACCACCGCTTACCAGTTCCTGAGCATGGTCTACGACCTGTTCGGGTTGCGGCTGGAAGCCTGTACCGAACGCAACTGGTTTGCCACGCGCAACTTTCACATGCAGTACTTTGAAGACAGCCCGCTGCTGAATGAATACCTGCATCACCAGCGCGATTCGCTGAACGACTTTCAAGAGGCCATTCGAGAGAGTATGCCTCGCCCGCTGCAAACCGTCCGCAGGCTGGCCTTGCGCTGGCCGTTCATCCGGCAGGTCATCGAGCGCGTTTTATACCGCTGGCAGCGCCGGATTGTGGAAAGACACCCCAACAGCCCCCTCTACTGGGTGAAAAGCGGCAACCTCTGGCGCATCCGCGCTTTTTACAAATCCCTCGAGGATTTTCACGCCATCCCCAAGTGGGGTGAGCCTCTGAACGCCACGCCCCTGGCCAGTTACCGCCGTCTGGATCACGGCTACCCGGAAACGCAGCCGCACCTGAGCCTGACCGAACTGCAGCAGGCAGCCGCCTTTCGCGGCGGGGAGTGCCTGACGGAGCGGTGGGAGGGAGACTGGTATCAGCCGCTGGCATGGCGCTGCGCCTTCGGGCATGAGTTCAGCGCCCGGCCGTATACCGTG
>DLXG01000222.1 GCA_003448875.1 Anaerolineaceae bacterium | reverse complement strand
CGCAACATTGATTTAATCATTCCAGCCGGCCAGACTGTGGCTTTGGTTGGGAAAACTGGGGCGGGCAAATCCACCTTCATCAAACTGGTCGCGCGGTTTCACGACCCGACCGAAGGGGTTATCCGCATTGATGGATTTGACCTCCGCCAGGTCACCCAGCAGAGTCTGCGCCGTCAGTTCGGTATCGTCCTGCAAGATCCCTTCCTGTTTTCTGGAACGGTACGAGAGAACATCCGTTTTAGCCGGCTGAATGCCAGCGACGAGGAAGTGGAAGCAGCCGCCAAAGCAGTTGGAGCAGATGAGTTTATTCGCCAGCTGCCGCAAGGTTACGATACCCCTGTTGAAGAAGGCGGAGCTATTTTATCGGTGGGGCAGCGCCAGTTGATTTCGTTTGCACGAGCTCTGCTGGCTGATCCACGCATCCTGATCCTGGACGAAGCAACCTCCAGTGTAGATACTCAGACTGAACGGATGATTCAGGCCGGCCTGAATCGCTTGTTAAAGGGGCGCACGTCCTTGATCATTGCTCACCGACTTTCTACAATTACGAACGCTGACAGAATATTGGTCATCGAAAACGGTCAAATCATTGAGGATGGCACTCATCAGCAATTGCTGCAAAAGAGAGGGGCTTATTACACCCTGTACAGTATGCGTTTTGAGGAAGAGTAATCGGGTTAGTTAACAATATTGAAAACCCAACCTAATTGAAAGGCAGTTTGATTGACCGTTCATTTTTTTGAATGCTACAATAAACCTTAGGTGAGTTTTCACTCATAAGCACCGGAAGAAAACCAAAATTTTTGCATTTAGATAGTTGGTGTGCAATAAACCTCAACCGTTAGTGTGGTTTTCTTCTCATCAAAATTGTGAATAATTGGGTTATTGGAGATAGATGGCTGCTTCTCCGAAGGAAAGCAAAAACAAAAAACCACTGGGGTGGCTGACCTTTTTCTTTGTTCTTTTGGTTGTGGTCTTGTGGAACGGTATCCCTGTTCTGCGGGATCAATTGCTGCTTCCCACACCCACTTTACCTCAATTGTTACCTACCCCACTCCCACTGGATACCCTTCCCGCCTTAGTTACTCAACCGGAACCGAGCACTTTAAACGTAGCCATTGGCGAATCGGTTGCTCCATCGAACGGTTCAAACCCCGATGGCTTGATGGTCTTTGCGATGAGCGATGGGCCATTTGTCCACCTATTTGCCTTTCACCCTACCCAATTGCCCCTCTCCCGCCTGACGAACCACCCCTGGGATGATCTGCACCCCGCCATCAGCCCGGATGGCAGCCGAATCGCCTACCCCTCCCGCCGCAACGGCTATTGGGATATTTACATCTTCGATTTGCGTGATGGCAGCCTGACCCGTGTTACCGACACACCGGAGTATGACGGATGGCCAACCTGGTCTCCAGACGGCCAATGGCTGGCTTATGAAACATACAAGAATGGTAATTTAGATATTTTCATTCAGTCTTTATCCGACCTGAATCAAGCTCCCATTCCCCTTACCACTACACCCAGTGCGGACCACTCACCGGCCTGGTCGCCTTTGGGGCAGGAAATTGCTTTTGTTTCCGACCGCAGCGGACAATCCGAAATCTGGACGGCCCGGCTTGATCAAATTGGCGAACGATACACCAATATCAGCCTTGGTGTTGGAAGTCCGGTTCACTCTCCGTCGTGGTCGCCAGATGGTCATTTTCTAATTTGGGGAGGACAATATAACGCTGCCGATACCATTTTTCTGTGGGACAGCCAAACTCCCCAAACGCCTGCCTCACCAGTCTTGGCCGGTTATAACGCGGTCTGGAGTCCGGGTGGAAAAGTACTACTCACCCGCCAGACTGACTTTTTACAGGACAACCTCGCGGCGTTTGAATTTTCATCCCAGAAATTAGCTCTACCCTTTACGGTTTTACCTGCGGCAATTCATGGCATAGATTGGAAAGGCGGCCCAATCAACGAATTAATCACTCCCTACCTGCTGGATAGTCCAGCAGTAGTACCCTCGCTTTATTCGGTTCAATTAACACTCGCGCCTCAATCACCCCCAGATCGTTATGGGCTGGTAACTCTCCCCGATGTCAACGTGCCCTATCCCTATCTGCATGATGCGGTAGACGAATCCTTCGCGGCCCTCCGCCGTGAAGCTGCGCGGCAATCTGGGTGGGACGTACTGGGAAATCTTGAAAATGCTTATCTACCCATCACCGAGCCGCCCCATCCCGGCAGCGTAGATGAATGGTTGTTGACCGGCCGGGCATTTGCGCTTAATCCTCTACCCGTTCAGGCTGGTTGGATGACAATCACCCGCCAAGAGCGCAGCGGTCTGACCTACTGGCGCATATTTATTCGCGCCCGTTATCAGGATGGTTCACAAGGCTTACCGATGCGTGATCAACCGTGGTCATTAGATGCCCGTTATAACGGAGACCCACGCACTTACGAACAGGGCGGAGCATTCCTCCCAATCCCAGCAGGGTACTGGATTGACTTCACCGAACTGGCGGGGCGGTTCGGCTGGCAGCCTGTGCCGGCCTTACAAAACTGGCGCACATTTTACCCGGCTGCCCGCTTTAACCAATTTGTCAAAACCGATGGATTGAACTGGTCTGCTGCAATGGGACAATTCTATCCTCCGGAAGCACTGCAAACCCCTACCAGCATACCGACTCTGACATTGACGCCGACTGTCTCGCCAACTATCCGCTTCTTCCGCACGGCAACTCCTTTACCCAGTCCAACCCCCACCAGCCAACCCACCCGCCGCCCCACATGGACACCCTTGCCGGGAGACATTCGGCCATGATCAAACCCCCTTTTGTCTGGTTGATTGGTCTGCTTTTCGGCCTGCTGCTAAGCTCCTGCCAGACCAGCGTTGCTGCGGATGCCCCTCAATTTGCTGAGATAGAAGCAGCTCCGTTCTCTCAAATCACACCTGATTCTCAGAGTATCCAGTCCTCGACTGACAATAACACAAACCTACCAAATTTAGAAACTGAGGAACCCCTTAAATTTACTTTTCCAACCCCTGCCGACCCGCCCATTTCTCTCTGGCGGCCGCCTCTTTATGAAGTGCCATGGGCGTTAAATCCTCACGATCATTTTTACTTTACCCGCCCAATCGCGGCGGATGAGGTCAACTGGCCGCTGGCCGATTACCGCTACGGCTACTACTTCACCGGCACCAACATC
>DLXG01000191.1 GCA_003448875.1 Anaerolineaceae bacterium | reverse complement strand
GTGGCATTGATATTCAGGCCGGCTGCGGTCAACTGGCCATTCAACAACCCCAAAATTTACCACCCAATCCCCTTATGATATAATCATCGCGCTATGGCAGAACTATTTTCTAAATGGAAAGAAGCACTCAACCGCACCAGCAAGGCCGCCTTTGGCAGACTGGCAACCGTCTTTGGTGCAACTGAAATTGATGAATACACCTGGGAAGAATTGGAAGCCCTGCTTCTTCAGGCTGATCTGGGTATCCAGACCACCCAGGAGATTCTCACTACCCTTCAAAAAAAAGCCGCCCAACAGGGCATCATCCGGGCAGCTGAGCTTCGCAATTTGCTGCGAAGTGAGCTGATTCAACGCCTCGACCCCGCCCCGCCAATCAACCTCGACCATGTAAAGCCGGCTGTGGTGCTGATCGTGGGTGTGAACGGATCGGGCAAAACCACCACCATTGCAAAACTGGGCAAAAAATTCTCACAACAGGGCAAAAAAGTGCTGCTTGGAGCAGCCGACACTTTCCGCGCCGCGGCAGTAGATCAGTTGGAAATCTGGGCAGAACGCCTCAATCTGCCCATTATCAGCGGACAACCCAATGCCGATCCGGGTGCAGTAGCCTACGACACGATCCAATCGGCAATCTCGCGGAATATGGATATCGTTTTCATTGATACCGCCGGACGGCTGCACACCCGCTATAACCTGATGGAAGAATTGAAAAAGGTCTATCGGGTGAGCGGGAAGGCTTTGCCGGGTGCGCCTCACGCCACCTGGTTGGTGCTGGATGCCACCACCGGGCAGAACGCACTTCAGCAGGCCAAAGCATTCAAAGAAGCCGTGCAAATTACGGGAATCATACTCGCCAAATTAGACTCATCCGCTCGCGGAGGCATGGCCTTTGCCATTCAAAAAGAATTGGGCATCCCCATTTTATTCGCCGGTTTGGGGGAACAACCGGATGACCTTCAACCGTTTGACCGCGAAGCATTTGTAGACGGAATCCTTGCCTGACGCACTCATGTTGGAGGAAGTATGCAAGAAATAATTGATCAGCTGACGGAATATTCCCGTCAAATCCATGATCTCATGGAGCATCTTTGACTTCGCCAAAAAGAAGTCCGAATTAGAACAACTGGAAAAACAGGCCGAAGACCCTGCTTTGTGGGATGACCCTTCCCGCGCCCAACAATTGATGAAAAAACTTGCCAACCTGCGGGAAGAAGTGCAGGAATGGGAAAAACTGGAAAAGAGGATCGCCGATTTGCTCGATCTGGCACAAATGGAAGATGAAAGTTTGCTGCCAGAAATCGAGCAAGAGGTAGATGACCTGCGGAGGATACTGGAACAGAAGGAACTGAATACTCTTCTTTCCGGGCCTTATGATCAGGGGAATGCCCTGCTTGCCATTCATGCGGGGGCGGGCGGAACGGATTCGCAAGATTGGGCCGCCATGCTTCAACGCATGTACCTGCGCTGGGCTGAGCGGTCTGGCTACCAAACCGAAATTTTGGACATGACCGAAGGCGAAGAAGCCGGCATCAAGAGTGTAACGATTGCCGTGAATGGAAAATACGCTTACGGTTACCTTAAATCGGAAAAAGGAGTCCATCGGCTCGTTCGTCTTTCTCCCTTTGATGCAGCCCACCGCCGACACACATCTTTCGCTTTGGTCGAAGTCTTGCCCGAAATCGAAGATGATGACGAAATTGTGATCAACCCGGAGGATGTGCGGATTGATATATTCAAATCATCCGGCGCAGGCGGTCAAAACGTACAAAAGAACGCCACTGCCATACGCCTGTTGCATCTGCCCACCGGCATCATTGTAACCTGCCAGAATGAACGCTCCCAAACTCAAAACCGCGAAAATGCCTTTCGTGTTCTACGCGCCAGACTGGCAGCCCTGAAACAGGAACAGCAGGAAAAAGATTTGGAAGCCCTGCGCGGTGAATACCAGAAGGCTGAATGGGGCAGCCAGATCCGCTCATATGTCCTGCATCCTTATCAGCTGGTCAAAGATCACCGCACCGAGTACGAGACCGGCAACACACAAGCCGTCCTGGATGGTGAATTGGACGGCTTTATTGAGGCTTATTTACGCTGGAAACGATGAGACGTTAATCCAGCATCTTGGCCAGTTCGAATAACTTCAGGTCAATTTGTTTCTTGTGACTGACCACTTCTTCCAGCGGGGTGGTGGCTACCTGACTTTTTATCATGCCGACCAGTACCCCGTACTCCCCTCGTTCGAGGGCTTCAACCGCCCCGGCACCCAGCCGGCTGGCTAAAATTCGATCATACGCACCGGGATCCCCACCCCGCTGAACATGACCAAGGATGGTAACCCGCAAATCGAATCCAAGCCGTTCGCGGTGTTTTTCAAAATACGAACCCAATTTGGTTGCGTTGTACTGAGCGCCTTCCGCCACAACCACAATCGCATGCGCTTTCCCGCGCTCATATGCCCGCACCAATCGCTGGGCAATTTCCTCCGGGTCAATTTCCACCTCTGGGATCACAACCGCTTCAGCACCGCCAGCGATTGAAGCCATCAATGCCAGATAACCACAATCACGCCCCATCACTTCTACCAGAAAAGCCCGCTGATGGGATGATGCGGTAATTTTCAAGCGGTCAATTGCTTCCAGGGCAATATTTAAGGCTGTATCTACCCCAATCGTAATATCCGAGCCATACAGATCGTTATCAATTGTGGAAGCCACCCCTACCACTGGAAAACCATGTCTGTGCAATGCCAGTGAACCGGTTTGTGAGCCGTTTCCACCGATGACAACCAAGCCCTCAACCCCAAACTGGTTTAGGGAGCGGATTGCTTTTAACTGGCCTGCTTCGGTTTTGAACTCCGGTGAACGAGCACTACCGAGAATCGTTCCACCTCGTTGCAAAATTCCACCCACATCTCTGGCACCCAAAGGAAAAAGCTTGCCATCTATCAAGCCTTCGTAACCATTACGCACGCCATACACTTCCCAGCCACGCACCGCAGCCGTGCGCACTACAGCCCGAATGGCTGCATTCATGCCGGGCGCATCTCCCCCGCTGGTCAAAACAGCAATTCTACGCATGAGATTACCCTCCAATATATACATACCTTCAATGTTGGCTGTCTGTACGATTTTAACACAATTTTGAGGTTCTGCCGTTTTTTCACATTCCAGAGTCTATTAACAAGCTCTGTCAAACAGGTGACACTCGTGAGCGAAAAAGCGGCAATATTTCAGTAGAAAGCAGCCAATGCTTTTGCTAAAATCAGGACGGCAATGGCAGGCAAATCCTGAACCTGAGAAAAGGATTACATATGTCTTCACGGAGAATACAAAAACACCCCATCCTGCCAGCAATTGAAAAGCAAACCCTTACTTTTTACTGGCAGGATGAACCCCTTTCAGCAAATGCTGGGGAAACGATTGCAGCAGCCTTAATTGCCAACAATATCCACATTTTTGGACACCATCCCAGAGACGGCTCCCCGCTGGGAATTTTTTGTGCAAATGGGCAATGCGCCCAATGTATGGTGATAGCCGATGGTAAACCGGTGAAGTCCTGCATGGAGCTGGTCAGAGAAGGGGTGCGAGTTTATCCGGCGGATGGTTTACCGGCATTGCCGCTGGATCACAGCGTGCCCCCCATGAGAGAGATAAGAACCTTGACCTACCCGGTTTTGATCATTGGTGGCGGGCCGGCGGGTCTTTCGGCTGCTATTGAATTGGGTAAACGCAACATTTCAGTATTGCTGGTAGATGATAAACACCGGCTGGGAGGCAAACTGGTCTTACAGACCCACCGCTTTTTTGGCTCCAGTGAGGCTGTTTATGCCGGTACCCGTGGAATTGACATCGCATCCCGTCTCGAAGAAGAGGTCCGATCATTTCCATCGGTAGAAATCTGGTTGAACAGTACCGCTCTGGCAGTTTTTGAAGATCAAAAAGTCGGCGTTCTGAAAAATAATCAGGAATATGTGCTGGTACAACCGCAGGTGTTACTGGTTGCCTGCGGCGCGCGGGAAAAATTCCTCGCTTTTGAAGGAAATGCCCTGCCGGGAGTGATTGGGGCAGGTGCATTCCAGACTCTTGTCAACCGCGATCTGGTAAAGCCTTGTGAAAGATTGTTCATTGTCGGCGGAGGCAATGTCGGTTTGATCGCCGGCTATCACGCTTTGCAAGCCGGAATTGAAGTTGTGGGATTGGTTGAGGCCTTGCCTGAATGTGGCGGTTACAAAGTCCACAAAGATAAATTAACCCGGATGGGTGTGCCTGTTTATACTTCCCATACCATTTTGAGTGCGAATGGGAAAGACCGGGTTGAATCGGTAACCATTGCCCGGGTGGACAATAACTTCAAACCCATCGCAGGCAGTGAAAAAACATTTGAATGTGATTGCGTATTGATTGCAGTAGGTTTGGATCCAGTGAACGAATTTTATCAAAAGGCGGTCAGGTACTGCCTGCCTGCTTATGTAGCCGGTGATGCTGAGGAAATAGCCGAAGCCTCCGCGGCAATCTTTTCAGGCAAAATCAAGGGGTTAGAAATTTTGCGTTTTCTGGGTCATCCGGAAATTGAAATTCCTCAAGAGTGGTACCAGACCGGCGAAATTCTCAAATCGAAACCCGGCAGGGTTTTCCCCGAACAATTACCCGACTTAGATGGGGGCATTCTGCCCGTCATCCATTGCCAGCAAGAAATTCCCTGCAATCCCTGCACCACCCTCTGCCCCCTGGAATTGATTGTCATCGAAAGTAATGATATCCGCGGCGTTCCTCGCTTCATCGGGGATGAGTACAACTGCAAAGGCTGTGGAAAATGTGTGGCTGGCTGCCCCGGCCTTGCGATTACTTTAATTAACAGCCGCAAAGACCCCGAGAACCCAATCGTGTCAATCCCTTATGAATTCACACGGGAAAGTCTGGAAGGCAAACCAACCGTTACCGTCATTGATACCGAGGGCTCAGAATTGGGAGATGTGCCGGTGGTGGGGATTAATGCCATTCCAAATAACGACCGCACGTTGATTGTCCGTGTACAGGCTCCGCGAGCCATCGCAACACGGATAGCCGGTATTCGCGTGCAGCCAGCCGAGGCATCTAAACCGCTTGACCACTATGTTGACACCATCAAAAACGAAACGATCATCTGCCGCTGTGAGCATGTAACTGCTAGTGAAATTCGTGATCTGATCCGGCAAGGCTACCGCGATATAAACGAGATCAAAGCCATATCCCGGGCAGGGATGGGAGCCTGCGGCTCCAAGACCTGCGGGAATCTAATCTTACGCCTGTTCCGCGAAGAGGGAGTTCCCCTCGATCAGGTAACCGAAAATACCCGCAGGCCGCTGTTCGTTGAAGTACCCCTCGGTGTGTTTGCCGGCATCCCTGCTGATGAGGAAGAAAACCATGCCTGAAACAAACCATAACCATTATGATGTCATCATCATTGGAGCAGGCTCCATAGGCACACCGGCTGCGTTTTTTCTGGCTCGCAATGGTATTAAGACACTGGTAATTGACCGGGCCGCCAGCGTGGGTCAAGAGTCCAACAAACGCGCCATTGGGGGCATTCGTGCTACTCACTCCGATCCTGCTAAAATCCGCTTGTGTTTGCGCAGTATTGATATTTTTGCCACCTGGAAAGAAACTTACGGGGACGATATAGAATGGTATGCTGGCGGTTATGTCTTTGTGGCCTACCGCGAGCGTGAGGAAAAAATCCTCAAAGACCTGCTGGTGAAACAACTTTCATTTGGATTGAATATTCACTGGCTGGATAAACAACAGCTGCTGGAAGTTGTGCCGGATTTGAATCCAAACGATCTCTTAGGCGGCACTTACTCACCGGAAGATGGCAGCGCCTCACCCATGCTGGCGATTCACGCCTTTTACCGTCATGCTCGTCGTCTCGGGGCTGAATTTCACTTTCACGAAACTGTCGAAAGATTCACCCTCAAAAATGGGGAAATTAAGGCAGTTCACACCAACCGCGGGACATATACAGCCGATATCGTCATCAATGCCGCGGGCGGCTACGCCCGCCAGATTGGTGAGCTTGCCGGACTCGACCTGCCAGTTTTTCCCGATTCGCACGAAGCAGCCATCACCGAACCGGTTACCCGCTTCCTCCATCCGATGATTGTGGATATCCGTCCAGCGCCGGGGTCTTCCAATTTTTACTTCTACCAGCACTTCACCGGCCAGATCGTTTTTTGCATTACCCCCTCACCAAATATCTGGGGAACCGACATTGAAGAAACCAGCCAATTTCTGCCGATGGTTTCGCGCCGAATGATTGAAGTGATGCCGCGCTTGAAGCATATCCGTGTTCGCCGGACATGGCGGGGGCTTTATCCAATGACCCCTGATGGTTTTCCAATCATAGGCTATGCGCAAAATCCACGCAATTTTCTGCTGGCAGTCGGCATGTGCGGTCAGGGTTTTATGCTTGGGCCGGGTGTGGGGGAACTCTTGACCCGGCTGGTGCTTAATCAACCCGAACCTGAGGATGAGATTATCCTTCAAATTCTCTCACCCCAGCGCCAGTTTGCCGGTCAGGAATTGCTGAAATAAACTACTCATTATGGTATGATTGGCCTCGCACTCCGCTGATACCCAGCGTTGAAAATCTTATTACCTTTGGAAAACCATTATGACTTCACCGATTCGCGCTTTAATTTTTGACTTCGATGGCTTAATTATTGACACAGAAAGTTCCGAGTTTGAAACCTGGCTGGAAATCTTCAAGGAATATGGAGCGGAGCTCAAATTTGAAGAATGGGTCGCCTGTCTGGGTACCAGCGCTGATGCCTTTGATGCCGCTGGTATTCTTCATCAACGCGCCGGGATAGTGACCAATAACCATACCCTTTGGGCAGAACAAAAGAAACGTTCTATTCAAAAGGCCAATCAGCTTCTGCCGTTGCCGGGCATTGTAGACCTGATTCAGGATGCTGAAAACGCCGGGATAGGTTTAGCCGTCGCGTCCAGTTCGCCGCGCGCCTGGGTGGAGGGCCATCTCAGCCGATTGGGTCTATTACCTTACTTTAAGTACGTTCTGACCAAAGAAGATGTATCCTCTGTAAAGCCAGACCCCGAATTATATTTAAAAGCATTGCAGCTGCTTAAAGTGAACGCTGATCAGGCAATCGTATTGGAAGACTCTCCCAATGGAATCAAAGCAGCTCGCCGGGCAGGAATAATTTGTGTTGCAGTTCCTAATCCCATCAGTAAAAGGCTGGATCTTTCCGAGGCCGACTTAATCATCAACAGTCTAGCAGACTTCAGCCTGCGAGAACTGTTGGAATTAATTACAGTTCACAATAACGGACACTTTCCGGCGACTATGAAGGTTTAAACATTTTTCAATCCACATCTTGAAAGTCAGGCGGGAAAAGGTATACTTACTACAATAAACAACCAGCTAGATTGGCCGGATTATGAAGATTGACAGCCTGATGGAAATTCTGCCGCAAAATTACTCGGTGGTTGACCGGGAAATGGTGATGCGGGCTTATCGGTTTGCCGAAGCCGCTCATCAGGGGCAAAAACGCGCCTCCGGAGAACCTTATGTAAGTCATTGTCTGGCTGTCGCCGCCATTCTGGCTGAAATGCAGGTACCTCCTGCCGTAGTAATTGCTGGCTTACTTCACGATACAGTTGAAGACACAATCGTGACTCTGGATGACATCCGCAGAGAATTTGGGGATGAAGTTGCCAGATTAGTAGATGGGGTTACCAAATTAACCAACCTGCCACGCGTTTCACGCGGGGATCAGCACCGTGACAAAACCATAGCCGATGAAGATCTGCTGCCCGAGCCGGTTGAAACAGCCTCGCGCAGCCGGCGCAAAGATTTGACCAACGAGACCCTGCGCAAGGTTTTTCTGGCAATGGGGGATGACATCCGGGTTGTCTTGATCAAACTGGCAGACCGCCTGCATAACATGCGCACGCTCGGTTACATGCCGGAAGAAAAACGCAAGCGTATTGCACAACAAACCCTGGATATCTTCGCCCCGCTGGCTAACCGTCTCGGTATTTGGCAAATTAAGTGGGAACTGGAAGATCTGGCCTTTCGTTATGTCAACCCCGAAAAATATCGTGAAATTGCCGAAAATCTGGCCGAACGGCGGCAGGATCGCGAAAGGCAAATTCAACAAATCATTCAGCGGATGCAAACCATTCTTCGTGAGAATGGCATCAAAGCCGAAATCAGCGGGCGGCCAAAACATATTTATTCCATCTATAAAAAGATGGTTGAAAAAGGCAAAACCTTTGAAATGGTACGCGACTTGCGTGCCGTCCGCTGTATTGTCAAGGATATCCCTGCCTGCTACGCCGCGCTGGGAGTCATTCACACCCACTGGCGGCCTATTCCGCAGGAATTTGATGATTACATTGCGGCCCCCAAAGACAATTTCTATCAGTCCCTGCATACCGCCGTTATTTATGATGACGGCAAACCACTTGAAGTGCAAATCCGCACGATGGAAATGCACCAGAACGCCGAATACGGTATTGCGGCTCACTGGCGCTATAAAGAACGCGGACCGAAAGATGAACTTTACGAACAGCGAATCAACTGGCTGCGAAAATTAATGGAATGGCGTCAGGAAATTGAAGACGCGCAGGAATTTGTGGAAGGCATGAAGAGCGATGTTTTCCAAGATCGCGTGTATGTCTTCACCCCGCGCGGAGATATTATTGATCTGCCAGCAGGTTCAACCCCCATTGATTTTGCTTACCATGTCCACACTGAAATTGGTAACCGCTGTCGCGGAGCAAAGGTCAACGGCAAACTGGTAACTTTGGATTACACCCTCAAAACCGGTGATCAGGTCGAAATCCTGACTGCCAAACAAGGCGGACCAAGCCGTGACTGGCTTAACCCATCCTTAGGACTGGTCAAAACCCAGCGTGCCAGATCCAAAATCCGTGCATGGTTCAAAAAGCAGGACCGTGAGCAAAACCTGACGCAAGGCAAAGCCATGTTCGAAAAAGAACTGCGCCGCCTTGGCATTACCGATGTGGATGTTGAAAAACTGGCACAAGATTTTGACTTCAAAAATGCAGAAGACCTGTTTGTCGCCATTGGCTGCGGTGATATTGGCTTAGGCAGGGTGATCAATCGCATCAGCGATGAGAATGCCAAAAAGGACCCCTTTATTTTCACTTTGCACCAGCCCAAGGAAAGCAAACCCTCCGGTAATGGTGTTACAGTCCTCGGATTGAAGGGTCTGCTGACCACTTTTGCGCGCTGTTGTAACCCCGCTCCCGGCGATGAAATTGTCGGGTACATTACGCGGGGAAGGGGCGCCACCATTCACCGTCAGGACTGCCCGAATATATTGCGGCTGAAAGAACGGGAAAGGATTATCAAAGTCACCTGGGGTGAACCCCATCAAACTTACCCCGTCCATGTTCTGGTTAAAGCCTATGACCGGCAAGGTTTGATGAATGATATCTCGATGATTATCAGCAACGAAGAGGTCAATTTACTCGATATTGACTTGAAAGTTACCCAAAATCTGGCTTCCATTCACATGGTTGTTGAGGTGAGTGATATCCATCAACTTAGCCGTGTCCTCACCCGCATTGAAAATCTCCCCAATGTTCTGGAAGCTCACCGTACCAATCCGGGTTAATTTTTTTACAGGTTTTCACAATGACGGACTTAATTTCGGTCAATCACGCGCTCTTGAGAATCCTCTCCGAATTTAAGACACTTCCGGCTGAAAAGATAGACATCTCCGACGCGCTTCTTCGAACTCTCGCTGAGGATATTCACTCTCCATTTGATCTGCCCTTATTCTCCAATTCAAGTGTAGATGGTTTTGCGGTGTGCGCCTCAAAAGACCTGCGGGCAGGGACTCGCGGTAATTTTACCCTGCCGGTCATCGGTGATATTCCTGCCGGCGTGCAAACCACACTTCGACTCAACAGAGGCGAAACAGCACGGATTATGACTGGTGCGCCTTTACCGGAAGGTGCTGATGCCGTTTTACCGGTTGAAGATACCAGCTACCCCTATCGGGATAGTTCTGCTCCCCTGCCTTCGGAAGTAACCTTTTACCGTTTTCCCGCCGTTGGTGAAAACGTCCGCCCGCGCGGTCAGGATGTCCAGAAAGGACAAAAGATACTGAGCAAAGGCAGAAAACTCCAGCCGCAGGATATTGGTATGCTGGCCACCCTTGGCCTCGATCGTATCCCTGTTATTCGGAGGCCACGCATTGCCTTGTTTTCCAGCGGTGATGAACTGCTGACCCCCGGTATTCCTCCCCAACCCGGCAAAATTTTTGATGCAAACAGTTATTCACTGGGGTTGCTCGCCCAGCGCGAAGGGGCGGAAGTTATCCGGCTTGGAGTAGCCCGAGACGACTATCAAGCCGTTTTAGATTTGTTTGAGAAAGCCATAAATGCAGAAGCCGACTTGATTCTGACCTCTGCCGGGGTAAGCGTTGGAGCATTTGATTATGTCCGTCAGGTTTTGGAAGACCATGGGGAAGTCAAAATCTGGCGGGTTAATATGCGCCCCGGCAAACCTCTGACTTTCGGCTATTACCAGAAAGTTCCGATTATCAGCCTGCCCGGTAATCCGGTATCTGCCTTCGTGGGATTTCTGGTATTTGTTCGCCCCGTTATCGCCAAACTTTCCGGTCTTGAACCAACTGCCCCACCCACTCTGCCGGTCATGCTCGAGCATCCTGTTCTATCGGACGGGCGGGAAAGTTATCTGCGTGCTGTTGTTCAAAAATCGCCCCAGGGTTTCATCGCTCGTTTAACCGGACACCAGGGCTCGGGCAATTTATATTCTTTGGTACAGGCAAATGCTTTACTGATTATCCCGGCGGGTGTAAAATCATTGCCTGCCGGAGAAATTGTTCAGGCATGGCTTTTGGATAATGAACCATTACCGGTATTGGAGAAATTTGAATGAGGCTTTGGACAAGGGTAGCATGGCTCACGGCATTGATTGGATTATTGGATTCAATTTACCTGACAGTCCTCAAGTATAGCAACAACAAATCATTGTGCATTCAGGGAGTTGGAGACTGCTGGTCGGTCAATACCAGTATTTATTCGGAAATTTTCGGAATCCCGATTGCTTTGCTGGGCTTTGGGGCGTATGGGTTTATCCTTCTGCTGCTGTGGGCTGAACAACGCCATTCCCTTATCCAACAATATGCCGATTTTTTACTCTTTGGCGTCACATTAATCGGGATTATTTACTCAGCCTACTTGA
>DLXG01000178.1:3744-4007 GCA_003448875.1 Anaerolineaceae bacterium | reverse complement strand
ACCTGCCTCGCTAGCAAGGTCAGTTTCGCCAGTCCAGCCGGGTGAGATTTGCACCCACCGCAGGATCGGGGAACATCCTGCCCATCTTTGGCGGCTGGTTTGTTTGGAGGATCACCATGTCGCTTATCAAGGTGCTGTTTCAGGCGGACGGGACTCGAACCCGTCATCACGCACCTGCCGCCTGAATGGAGGGAAAGAAGTGAGCCAACACCGCTAAACAAAAACCCTGCCGGGGTCATCGCAGGGTTCTGTTCTCTCGTGGT
>DLXG01000178.1:0-3314 GCA_003448875.1 Anaerolineaceae bacterium | reverse complement strand
CCCGGTCGGGCGCACAACGCCCTCACGCCGGGGCGTTGTGTTTGCGGGTGCGTTACGGTTGAGGCAATTCATTCTTGGTTTGAGAAGGTGCTAGGGGTAGTTTAGCACAAGCAATACCAGTTATCAATACTTGTAATACTTAAAACGAGAAATAAAGCCCCGTGAAGTAAACGGGGCTCGCCATTTGGAAGAGACGTTATTGTTTACAAGGACATTTTGTATGGGAATCCTTTTCTATCAAACACCCTCTTTCCTTGCGACCACTCTGAGCGACGATAAACAAAAGCACAATATGCGATATCTGCCTCATTCAACAATAATTTTGTTCCACCCCTGACAGTTTTCTTCCCAATTTCCCTTATGAATCCCGCCCTATACCACCGGTAAATTGTCGGAGCATTGATTTTGTAATCCCGGACAGCCTCGGAAATGCCTATTCCCTTTCCATCCAGATGCGAAAATTGCTTCCACTCCGGCAAATCCTCTTTACGGAGACCCTTTTCCTGAATGGCTTCAACTCGCACTTCATCTTCACTCACGACCATTTCTCCAGCCACAACTCCCGCCCTGATTTTACCTTTCTCAATCCATTGGCGCAAACGGGCTTCCTCCAGCCCGTACTTGCGGGCGGCTTCGGCAACCGGGAGAAATGTGGGGAGTGTAACCATACCTGACCTTCCTGCTGAACACACAAAACGCACCCAGGGATCCATCGGGTGCGTTGCGGAGTACAGGGATGGAATCCCTGTGGAAGTCGGGGCGGGCGGATTTGAACCGCCGACCTCACGGACCCGAACCGTGCACTCTAACCGGGCTGAGCCACGCCCCGAACGACGCCCATTATACCCCTTCCTCACATTATCGGCAAGATTTTTAATGGTTTTGATTTTTGGGGATTTTTCGGCAAAAGCATCGCTTATTTTGAATAAAAATAATTAATATTGCTTAAGATTTTTTGCAAAGGATATTATTACTATTGTCACTATTTGTAATTTTGATATACAATTAAAATACCTTACAAAATCAATAATCATTGTAGATTTTCAAGGAGTGAACCATGTTTCGCATCAGCAGAAGACTGGACTATGGACTGCAAGTGATGATCGCGCTTGCCGCTAACAACACAGGCCGCCCTATTCCCAGTGCCCAGCTTTCTGAGTCTCTCAACATCCCTCTGCCCTTCCTGCACCAGATTGCTCATACTTTGATGCAATCCGGACTCATCAAAGCCACACCCGGCCCGCGCGGCGGTCTGCGGCTCAACCATCCTGCCAAAAACATCACCGTTCTCAAGATCGCCGAGGTTCTGGAAGGCCCCATCTGCCTAACCCCCTGCCTCGAAGATCCAGAAGAGTGCCCGCGCAATGAAATCTGCACATCACGGTTAATGTGGGAAGAACTGCAAAATAACATTATTGCCTACCTCTCTTCCACAACGCTGGAGAAGCTGGTGGCCTATTCAGAGTTGATGAGTGTTCAACAGGAAGGGCAAGTCGTCGAAGAACCCCAAAATGTCTCGGTTCAAGAAGACTGATCGGTAATCACATTCCAAGCCTGCTTCAAAACATCAAGGCCGGGTGTTTGTTTGAAAGCCACCCGGCCTTGCTTATCTATTCAATGTCATTTTCAGGCAGCTTCCAAAGCAGCCAGAACCTCCTGTGAGTGACCCTCCGGTTTCACATCTGGAAATACCTTTAGAATTGTGCCGTCAGGACCAATCAGGAAAGTCGTCCGCAGAACGCCGTCGTATTCACGACCCATAAATTTTTTCCTTCCCCAGGCACCATACAACTCACACACCTGATGCTCCTCATCCGCTAGCAAAGTAAAAGGCAAATTGTATTTTTCTTTAAACTTTGCATGAGATTTTGGCGAGTCTGGACTTATTCCCAAAATTACGACACCCGATTTCTGATACTCCGAGTAATCATCTCGGAAACTGCAGGCTTCCTTGGTGCAGCCGGGCGTATCGTCTTTTGGATAAAAATACAGAACAACCGGCTTACCCCGGTAATCACTTAGCCGGCGGGGTGTACCCGTCTCATCCGGTAGTTCAAAATCGGGAGCAGGGATATTGGCTGAAATTGGCATCTTAATCCTCCTTTGGTCAATTTATTGGATCCATCTTCCCATCCGGGAAGTATCATAGCCCGGTAATTGGGCAACCGCATTGCGAAACTCCTCATCCTGCGCAAGGCATAATAATGGCTGTAACAACTCATCTTCAGCATACACTGCCGGAATGATCAAATCATATTCCTCCTCAAAAAGAGGAATAAAGTCCAGGTCCAATGCAACTGCGGCGGCCGCAATTCCCAAGCCGCAGTCTGCCCGTCCTGAAGCGACCGCCGCTGCAACGGCCAGATGGGTGTATTCTTCCTGATCATACCCACGAATCTGCGTCGAAGGGATGCCAAGCAAACCCAGATGATAATCCAACAGGATTCGTGTTCCTGCGCCGCGTTGACGGTTAACAAACATTACATCTTCTCGAGTCAAATCGTGCAATCCACTGATTTTCTTTGGATTGCCTCGGGCAACCAGCAAGCCTTGAATACGGTTCACCCATCCCAGTATACGCACCTTTTGCTCAGGAAGGTACTGCCGTACCGCCTCAAGGTTGTACACGCCCGTTTGTGCATCCAGCAGATGACAACCCGCCAGATGAGTCTCCCCACGCCTTAGAGCAACCAGTCCACCTTGACTGCCCACATTGGCGGAAACCAGCCGCCGCCCACGAACCGCCAGATACTGCGCCAACAGGTCGAGACTGAGGTCGTGTGAGCCAATCGCAAAAATAGTGCGATCCAATTCTTCAGGGGAACGATAAAGCCGCACTCTGACCGGGCTGCCAGCCTCAACCCCCTGAATGCCGCGCGGTAAAATGACAATACCATCCGCCCGCACCAATGAAGTAATCACACCAGCGCCCCGTGAAAGGGGGGCTGCCAGCAGCCGCTCCCCCACTTTACCCACAACCACCCGCACATAATCATCATCACCCGGCGGTGAGGTCAATTTGCGGGTGATTTTGGCTTCGATTTCCAACGGTTTTTGGGCAGGCCGCCCCACCCAACGCGCTAGCAGCGGTTCAACAAAAATCTCCCCGGTCAGGGCAGCCGATACAGGATAACCCGGCACCCCTATAATTGGGCAATGACTGCCATCCCCTCGCCGAATCATTCCTAAAATGACCGGATGCCCGGGCCGCACGGCCACCCCATGAACCAGCAATTCGCCCAGTTCCTGCACCACTGCTGCTGAAAAATCCTCCGAACCAGCAGAAGAGCCAGCATTCAACAGAATCAGATCGC
>DLXG01000173.1 GCA_003448875.1 Anaerolineaceae bacterium | reverse complement strand
ACCGGAGATCTACCTGAATGCCTTTGATCAATTTATTGACCAATTGCAACCCGGTGGAGTTGTAATTGCCAACGCTGATAACAGTGCTGCCGCTCAACTGGCGCAAAACTTCCGCCAACGAGGTGGCAGTTGCCTGACATATGGGTTTCAGACACCGGCCGATGCGGGGGTGAAAATTGTAGGAATCAACCAGTTGGGCGGTTTTGATTTTGAAGTTGCCTTTACCGAGGAAGATCAAAGAGGGTATAGCGTCCGCGCGGGGTTGCAGGTGCCGGGCACTCACAATGTGATGAATGCGGCCGCTGTCCTCACCGCCTGTCGGTGGCTGGGAATATCTTTAGATCAGGCCGCCATGGCGTTGGCGGAATTCAGCGGGACGGGCCGGCGTTTTGATGTGCTGGGTGAGGCGAATGGGGTGATCGTAGTTGATGATTATGCCCATCATCCAACTGAGGTCAATGCCACCCTCTCGGCTGCCAGAGCGCGTTACCCTCAACGCCGTATCTGGGCGGTCTGGCAGCCGCATACCTATTCCCGCACGCTGGCTTTGATGGATGGTTTTACCCGCGCCTTTCAGATGGCGGATGAGGTGGTTGTAACCGAGATCTATGCGGCTCGCGAGAAGAACGAAGGTTTCTCCGCTGCTCAGGTAGTTTCACAAATGTCTCACCCGTCGGTCAGATTCATTCCAACGATTGGGGAAGCAACACAATACTTATTACAAAATTTGCAAAGAGGAGACGTTCTGCTGGTGCTATCGGCAGGTGATGCTGACCAGATCAGTGCGCAGGTTTTTTCGGCTTTGAAAGAAAGGGAGTTGGCAGATGTCTGAATCCAGGAAACGAACCTATTCATCTACTGTTTCTGTGGTTCCGCCGTTGCGTTTGGAAGGCCCGGAATTCCAAACGCGCAGGGAAACACGCCCCCAGCGTGAGTGCCTGACTTCTCGTCCGCCGACGCTGGATACCAAGCAAGAAGATTTGCTCATCCGCTTAATTGAGGCAATCAAAGCCCTTTAGGAGAACTCGGCGTGAAATCACTGTTAACTGACCTTCCGCTGCAAAAACTGCGCGAGCAGTTTGGCGAACGGCTGCAAGAAAACGTGCGGCTGGCTAATTATACAGCTGCGCGTGTGGGCGGGCCGGCGGAGGCGTTGCTGGTGGTGAATAGTGCCGAGGAATTGGAACGAGCCGTCACAACCTTGTGGGAGTTAAAAGTCCCCTTCCTGATTCTGGGCGGCGGCGCAAATGTGCTGGTCAGCGACCAAGGTTACCGGGGAGTTGTCCTTCTCAATCGGGCGCATACCATCAAGATTCACGCTCAAACCGAACCGCCAACGGTATGGGCAGAGTCAGGTGCAAACCTTGGCATGATTGCGCGGCAGGCAGCCCTGCGCGGTCTGAGCGGACTGGAATGGGCCAATACTGTGCCGGGCACCCTCGGAGGGGCAATTTATGGTAACGCCGGTGCTTTTGGCGGGGATATGCACGGAAACTTGCTGATGGCAGAAATCTTGCACCCCTCAGAAGGCAAGCAGACCTGGCAGGTTGAACGGTTCGGCTATGAATATCGCAGCAGTGTGTTGAAGCGAAGCGGGACAAAAGCGGTCATTCTCTCTGCCACGTTAAAACTGGAAAGAAGCACCCCCCAAGCCGTCAAGGAAAAAATGGAAGAATTTTCAACTCGCAGGAAACAGACCCAACCACCGGGAGCCAGCCTGGGTTCCATGTTCAAGAATCCACCGGGTGATTATGCTGGACGGCTAATTGAGGCTGCCGGTTTGAAAGGAATGCGGGTTGGCGGCGTGCAGGTCAGCCCGGTACATGCCAATTTCTTTGTCAATACCGAGTCGGCAACTGCCAGTGACTATCGTCAATTGATTGAGATCGTGCGCAAGACCGTAGAAGAGAAGTTCGGCATACGATTGGAATTAGAAGTGGAACTGGTTGGTGACTGGCAGGACAACGAAACCATTTTGAAGGGTCAACAATGACAGAAAAGATTACGGTTGGAGTTTTCTTTGGCGGACGTTCTGGCGAGCATGAGGTTTCCTTGCTTTCGGCGCGTTCCATCCTTGCCAATCTCAATCCACAGAAATATCGTCTGGTTGAGGTGGGAATTACGAAAGAGGGGGAATGGCTGAGCGGAGAAGGTGTATTGGATGCCTTCCAACAGGGAAAAACTGCTCATCTCCAGCCGGTAGCCATGTTCCCTCAAGCCGGGGATCAACATCTTTATCGTTTGAATAATGGACAATACGAAACCTTTACCCGTTTGGATGTGGCCTTTCCTGTATTACATGGCACTTTTGGAGAAGACGGCACGTTACAGGGATTCCTCGAATTAATTGGAATTGCATATGTAGGCGCTGGAGTGCTGGCTTCGGCGGTGGGCATGGATAAAGCCCTGTTTAAAACTGTTTTACGGGCTTATGATTTGCCTGTTCTGGATTATCAGGTCTTCAGCCGCAGGCAGGTGGAGCAGGAAGTACAAAAAGTCATTGAAACCATTGAAACAAATCTGTCATACCCGGTCTTTATTAAACCGGCCAATCTGGGATCATCGGTGGGAATTACCAAGTGTCGCAGCCGTTCGGACTTGATGGAAGGTTTATATGAAGCAGCACGGTATGACCGGCGGATTGTTGTGGAACAGGGTTTGGAAAAACCACGCGAAATTGAAGTGAGTGTGCTGGGAAATGATGAACCTGTTGCCTCGATACCCGGCGAAGTTGTTCCGGGCGAAGATTTCTACACATATTCTGCAAAGTACCTTTCGGATAATTCTCAATTACTCATTCCTGCCCCGCTTACGGATGAGCAAACCCGGGAAATTCAACGGATTGCCGTACAAACTTACCGGGCAATTGATTGTGCCGGCATGGCCAGGGTGGATTTTCTGCTCGATCGCCACACTGAACAGATTTATGTCAGTGAAGTCAATACCATACCGGGGTTTACTCAAATCAGTATGTATCCAAAATTATGGGAAGCAAGCGGACTGCCGTATGCAGAGTTATTGGATCGCTTGATTGAATTAGCCATAGAACGCAAAGCAGACCGCGATCGGACTGAGTTTCGTTATCGGAGGGAAGGATGAGCGTCAATTCAACTTCCACAATCAAACGTGCAGAGCAATTACGCCAACGGCGGGCACAAAAGACCGCCAGCCGGGCATCGGCGGTGCGTAAATCAACGCCGGTCAGATCAGCCAGCAATATCAAGGCCGGCCCCTTAAACCCGATGAAAGGCTACCATGCCAGCACGGGTGTGCCGTTGCGCAAAATTCCCCCTATGCGGGTGAGAAGACAGTATTACTACCCGCTCGGTTCAAGCGGTGCAGAAATTCGTTTGCCGGCTATACCCTTGATCAAACCGGGTATGCGGCTGGTTTCAGCGGTCCTGATGATTTTGTGCGGCATGGCTTTGTACATGCTCGGTTTCAGTGATCAGTTCGAGGTTCAGAATTTTCAGGTGCTGGGTTTACAGCGGCTTTCTTATTCCGATATCGAAGCGGTATTGCGCTTGGAAGGTTCACAAATTGTTGAGTTTGACCCCATGCAGGCTCAAAAGGCGTTGAGTGCTGCATTTCCTGAACTGGCTTCTATCGAATTTCAAATTGGTTTACCGGCTGAGGTAACCATTCAGGTTGTCGAGCGTCAGCCGGTCTTTGCATGGGACAAAGGCGATCAGGTCTACTGGCTGGATGCCGAAGGGGTGATTCTCCCCCCACGCGGGGAAGCACAAGGCTTAATGAGGATCGAGTCGAATATCACCCCACCTTTAGCACTCAGCAGTCAACCGAAAAAGGAAGTGACTGAAAATCCTGCGAGCGACTCACCAACAGCGTTGTGGGGACGGCACGTAGATGGGTTGGTTCTGAAAGCGATAAATGATCTCGTTTTTCGCTTGTCCCCAGAATCCAACCTGGTCTATAATTCTATTTATGGATTAGGGTGGCAGGATCCACGCGGTTGGGAAGTCTATATCGGCAAAAATCTGGAGAAT
>DLXG01000300.1 GCA_003448875.1 Anaerolineaceae bacterium | reverse complement strand
TGAAGGGGAAAATGGTGAAAAGGAGATTCGTTGTACCTCTTGTGGTATTTGCGCGAAAGTATGCCCGCCCCAGTGTATCTGGATTGTGAGGACGAACGATCCGGTTACGGGCAAACCAATTCCTCAACCCAAAGAGTTTTACATTGATGTGGATATTTGCATGAACTGTGGTTTTTGTGCGGAGTTTTGTCCGTTTGATGCCATTAAAATGGACCACGACTATGAAATTGCCTCTTATGATCGTCAGAAAGAGCATATTTTTAGCCTGGAACGATTAATTAAGCCGGCATCGTATTACGCACAAATTCGGCCAACCAATTATGCAAGAGAAGAGGCAGCCCGGGCTGAGAAAGAAGCTCAAAAAGCGGCTGCCAAAAAAGTAAACCCTGCCTGATGACTTTCGAGGAAGCGGATCAGCATGTATAATAGCGATACGGAAGTGATGTTTCCTCCGCGTGTGATCAGCCAGTTACGCAACTTACGCGGAGTTGACTGGCAACAACTGGTAGACCGGGTTTGTTCTGCTGAAGCAGACCTGATTGAACGAGCGGCATTTACCCTGCTGATGGTGCGGATGGGTGGCTGCCAGTCCTGTACAATCGATTCGTACCGCGGGATGCGGGGTTGTACAATGTGTGCAAGGCAGACGATTCGACGTTTTCGCGGCCCTGACCATGAATTGGTCAAGCAGTTTGAACACTGCAAAAGCGAAGTACAACAATTTATCAATAAAACCTGACCCAGAATTTGATAAAAAAGTGAGGTAACTTAATGGATTCATCCATAATCACTAAAGAAGCGATACTATCTGCTTTGAGTAAAGTTGAGGAACCCGAGCTTCATCAAGACCTGGTTTCTCTTAATATGATTCAAAACCTCCAAGTGGAAGATGGAAAAATCAGTTTTGATATTGTGCTGACAACGCCGGCCTGCCCTTTGAAAGGGAAAATCGAAGCCGAAGCACGGCAGGCTGTACTTGCCATTCCGGGTGTTCGTGAGGTAAAGATCCGTTTTGATGCCTACGTTCGCAATGACGGCCATGCGCGCGGCTTAATGGAAATACCGGTTAAAAACGCCGTGGCGATTGCTTCCGGAAAAGGCGGTGTGGGTAAGACAACCGTGGCGGTTAATTTGGCCGTCGCACTGGCGCAGAGCGGGGCGCGGGTTGGATTGCTGGATGCGGATATTTATGGCCCGAATGTTCCGCGCATGATGGGAGTTGACCGATTGCCTCCCATTCAGAGTGAAAAGATTAAACCAGCCGAAGCCTATGGGGTAAAGGTTATGTCCATTGGCTTCTTAGTTCCGCCCGGTAAAGCCTTGATCTGGCGCGGCCCAATGCTGCATTCCGCGATCCGCCAGTTTTTAGGGGATGTAGAATGGGGGCTTCTGGATTACTTAATTATTGACCTGCCTCCCGGAACGGGGGATGCCCAACTAAGTCTGGCTCAATCCATGCCTCTTAGCGGGGGCGTCATTGTTACGCTGCCACAGGCTGTTTCACTGGAGGATGCCAGCCGGGGAATTCAAATGTTTGAACAATTGAATGTGCCCATATTAGGGGTTATTGAAAATATGAGCTATTTACAAATGCCGGACGGGACAGTGGTTGATGTGTTTGGCAAAGGTGGCGGTGAAATGCTGGCCAGACAACATCAGGCACCATTCCTGGGCGTGATTCCTTTAGAGCCGGCGGTTAGAGTTGGCGGTGATGAGGGAAAACCGATTGTTCTTTCTCAGCCAGAATCTCCAGCCGGGGTAGCATTGCGGAGGATTGCCGAGCAATTAGCCGCTCAGTTAAGTATTGCCGCATTCAAGAGGCAGGGCGGTGTCAAAATTGAAATGGTGGAGTAAAGTTTAATGGAAGCAACTGCTGTTCAGCAGATTGTTGGAGTGCGTTTTTCAAAAGTCGGCAAGATTTATCACTTTCAGGCTGCCAATCTGCCTGCCTTGCGGGTAGGGGATTCGGTGGTGGTTGAAACTGCCCGCGGATGGCAAATTGGGGAGGTCGCCCAAATCATAAAAGAGCCGATGCAGCCACCCGAGGGCGGTTGGAAGCCAGTGGAGCGGATTGCTACTCCACGGGATTTATTGCTGCGGCAATTGTGGCAATTGCGTGAATTGGATGTGGTTGAGGTTTGCCGCAAACGTGCTTCTGAATTGAGATTGCAAAACCTGAAGGTGGTTGCCGCCGAATACAGTTTCGATGGATCACGGTTGACGATTCTATATTCAACCGAGGGAGAAGAACGGGTGGATTTAAAATCGCTGCGGCAGGATATGCAGCGTCAGTATGCTCCCGCCGTTGTGGAATTGCGCCAGATTGGGCCGCGGGATGTGGCGAAACTGCTGGGTGGTATGGGCGCTTGCGGACTGGAGACGCGGTGCTGCTCCCGATTTTTGACCGAATTCAGTTCGATATCAATTCGGATGGCAAAGGAGCAGGGTATTTCCCTGACGCCTACTGAAATCACGGGAATGTGCGGCAGATTGCGCTGCTGTCTAATATATGAATACGACACGTATGTTGAAGCCCGCAAAGGTTTACCAAAACGGAATAAACGCATCGCGACACCTTTTGGGGAAGGTAAAGTTGTTGATGTATTACCCTTAGCGGGTAAAGTGCGGGTAGATATTCCGGAGGTGGGTATAAGAGAATTTACTCGCGAGGAAATCCTCGCATTTAGCGAACCACCTTTGGATGGGGCAGTTGTTGAAACCACTCAAGAAGATGAGAGCATTGAAGAAGTTTATTCGGAGATGGATTTGAGTGATGAAGGAGAAGGCGGACAGCCCCAACAGCCGGTTATCCCGCCAGAATCGTCTCCCCAAAAACCAAGACGACGATCAGGAGGGAGAGGTGGCAGAAGAAAGCGCGGCCCAAAAAAATCCTGAAAACTGGATAAGCCCGCAGAAAATTCTGGTAATTCTGGCTCACCCGGATGATCCAGAATTTTTTTGTGGAGCGACCATTGCCCGTTGGACTCGGCAGGGTCACACTGTCGAGTATTGTTTATTGACCCGCGGGGATAAAGGAGTGCGCGATGAACTGATTGATCGCGAAACCTTGAGCCGTATCCGCGAAGTGGAACAAAAGCGGGCTGCCGAGATCCTAGGGGTCAGCCGTGTCAGATTTCTAAACTTCGAGGATGGGTACCTTCAGCCAGACCTGAATGCTCGACGGGAAGTGGTATCCGTCATTCGAGAGGTCAGGCCGGATGTGGTCGTAACCAGCGACCCCACCAATTATTTTCACCGCGAAGATCGGATCAATCATCCAGATCACCGGATAGCCGGTCAGATTGTGTGTGAGGCAGTCTATCCGGCCAGTGGCAATCCAATGTACTATCCAGAGCTATTAGAAAGGGGATTATCTCCCCATGAGATCAAAGAATTGTGGTTGACACTTACGGCTCAACCGAATATGATGATAGATGTTACGGAAACATGGGATTTTAAGATAGCCGCATTAAAGCAACATTGCAGCCAGATCGCGAACATAGATGAAATGGAGCGAATTCAACGGCTTCGTCACACACCCGATAGCAGCGATGATAATCCCCGTTATGTTGATTCATTTCGGAGAATAAAATTTCGATGAACAAAACAACTCAATTTTTGGAAAAGTCCTTATCGCTATTTTCGTATAGCCAAAATCTCCGAAGGGATTTCCACCGACACCCCGAGCTGGGCTTTCAAGAATATCGCACAGCGGAGGTAGTGGCGCGGGAATTACGCGCTTTGGGATTGGAGGTTACCACCGGTATAGCACAAACCGGGCTATCGGCTGTGATTGAAGGCAGCCAGCCGGGCCGGGTAGTGATGTTGCGTTTTGATATGGACGCGCTGCCGATTGAAGAACAAACCGGTGCGGAATATGCCTCACAGAATGCCGGTGTGATGCACGCCTGTGGCCATGATGGCCACATGGCAATCGGCTTAACTGCCGCGCGGCTGCTTCAGGAAAATCGAGATTTGATTCACGGAACAATTAAACTGGTCTTTCAACCCGCAGAAGAGGGCCTTGGCGGGGCTGAACGGATGGTAGCCGAAAATGTGCTGGAAAACCCGCATGTAGATGTTTGCCTTGGATTACACTTGTGGAACGAGAAACCGCTTGGCTGGGCGGCGGTTGTGCCGGGGGCGTTCATGGCTGGAGCAGATTTCTTTACCGTGCGGATTTTTGGTAAAGGCGGTCATGGCGGTTTACCCGAAAAGACCATTGATCCAATCGTTGCCACCGCTCAGATCATTATGGGGTTGCAAACCATTGTGTCCCGCAACATTGCACCGCTGGAATCGGCGGTTGTCAGTGTAACTCAAATGGCTGCGGGCAGTGCCTACAATATCATCCCTAATCAGGCTGAATTACGTGGCACAATTCGCACCTTTTTACCGGAGGTACGGGATGTGGTAACAGCCCGCTTAGAGCAGATTGTTCGTTCGATTGCGATGGGCATGAATTGCGAAGCAGATATTGAATTACAGCGGCTAACCTGGCCAGTGATCAATCATCCTCGTGTTACAGAGGTTGTTCAGGGGGTTATTCATAATCTCTTGCCCGATTTAAGGATAGAAAATAATTACCGTAGTATGGTTTCAGAGGATATGGCAGTCTTTTTAAATAAAGTTCCCGGCTGCTTTTTCTTCATCGGCAGCGGAAATCCGGAAAAAGGGTTGAATGCCGGTCACCATCACCCAAAATTCGATTTCGACGAGCAGGTGTTGTCTCAGGGAGCGGCTATTCTGGCTGCGGCCGCACTTGAATTAGGAAAAATGGAGTTGTGAGTAGGGTAATATGCCACTCATAAACGATTTGAGCAGTTTTTCGTCGTTCCCCGAGAGGATTGTTTCGCTGGTGCCTTCCATGAGCGAAAGTCTGTTCGATTTAGGGATGGGAGAGCATCTTGTAGGGGTGACAGAATATTGCATATACCCTTTAGAGGCGCGGGCTTTACTCAAAGTCGGGGGTACAAAAGATGTTCAAGTCAATGAGGTTTTGAGATTATCACCCGATTTAGTCATCGCAAATCAAGAAGAAAATTCAAAAGAAATTATAGAAGAGCTGGCGGAACGGGTGAATGTCTGGTTAACTTTTCCAAAAACAGTTCGTCAGGTGTTAAACGATCTCTGGCAGCTGGTGTATCTATTCCGGCAGGAAAGGGCGTTTTTATCTCTTCGAACGCTGGAAACAGCTGTCGAATATGCCGAAAACAGGTTGTTTGACTTGCAGCCTTTGCGAGTGTTTGTCCCTATCTGGCAGGGCGAAACCCCAACAGGGATTCGCTGGTGGATGACTTTCAACCGCGAAACTTATTGTCATGATTTGATTCGGCTGCTGGGAGGAATAAACGTATTTGCGGAGCGTCAACGACGCTATCCGCTGTCCGCTGATGTTGGAGAAGAGGAAGCCATCCTCACTGAAGGACGAGATACCCGCTACCCGTGTGTAACCATTGAGGAAATTATCGAGGCAAAACCCGAATTGATCCTCATCCCCGATGAACCGTATGTTTTTCAAGACGAAGATATTCGTGAAATTGTGACACGACTGAAAAGTACACCGGCGGTGGAACAAGAGAGAGTTCATCGGATTGAAGGCAGTTTATTGACGTGGCATGGGACGCGTTTGGGTAAAGCATTGATGGAATTGGTTCAGTATTTTAATTGAGCTGGTAACATTCTTTTTATCCGCTTTTTTGCTTACAAAAATCATTCTTGTTTGAGAAACACAGAAGTGATATACTGTTAGGGAATAAATCATCTGATTAATCAGTTTTTTTATCCCGTATCTCATGCAAAACGGCCAGTTTCAGTTATCTGAATTTCTGCGTTACCTCTCCTGTGGCAAGGTGAAAGTCGGTGAGCGCATTCCGTCTCTATCCCAGTTGAGTCGTGAATTAGGCATCAGTATTGCTACTTTGCGGGAACAATTGGAAGTTGCGCGGATGATGGGGCTGGTGGAGGTACGTCCTCGCACGGGAATTCGATTGCTCCCTTACCAATTCAAGCCGGCAGTCCTGCATAGCCTTT
>DLXG01000298.1 GCA_003448875.1 Anaerolineaceae bacterium | reverse complement strand
GAGCGCGTGCGCATTGTGGACGGTCCGTTCAACGATTTTCGTGGAACGGTGGCGGAAATTGATCAGGAACGCAATAAGGTGCGGGTCATGGTCAATTTCTTTGGACGCGAAACCCCTGTGGAGCTGGACTTTCTGCAGGTGGAGAAAGCCTGAAATTGTGTAGATAAATCCTCGGCAACGAGGATTGTTTGTGGGAGGGTGCTCCCCAAACCACCCGTTATGACCACGAAGGAGTAGAAAAAGTGGCAAAGAAACTAAAAGCAGTCGTACGATTACAGTTGGTAGCCGGTAAAGCAAACCCGGCGCCCCCGGTTGGTCCTGCCCTGGCCGGGCATGGCATCAACATCATGGCGTTCTGCAAGGAATACAACGCCCGCACCCAAAACCGGGCCGGCGAGGTAATCCCTGCGGAAATCAGCGTCTATACCGATGGTTCCTTCACTTTCATTTTGAAATCGCCTCCCGCGGCGGTGCTGCTGAAGAAGGCGGCCGGTGTGGAAAAGGGCTCCGCAGTGCCTAACCGCACCAAGGTCGGCAAGGTCACCCGCGCTCAAATTCGGGAAATTGCCGAAATCAAAATGAAAGACATGAACGCAGTGGACATCGAAGATGCCATGCGTCAAATCGAAGGTACTGCCCGCAATATGGGCATTCAGGTAGTAGATTAAGCAAAAGTGGGAGGGCAGTTGACGGCCCGTTAGCACCACGAAGGAGATATCATGGCAAAGCACGGAAAGAAATACTTAGCCGCCAGTGCAAAAATCACTCCCGGCAAGTCTTACTCGCCTGAGGAAGCGCTTGCTCTGGCAAAAGAAACCTCGATCACCAAATTTGATGCCACCGTTGAAGTTCACCTCCGCATGGGCCTGGACCCGCGTCAGGCCGATCAGCAGGTGCGCGATGTGGTTGTCCTGCCGCATGGGCTGGGCAAGACCGTGCGCGTGCTGGTGTTTGCGCAGGGTGAAGGCGCCGAAAAAGCCAGAGAAGCCGGCGCCGATTACGTTGCCGACAGCGACGAATGGATCACCAAAATTCAAAACGGCTTTACCGATTTCGATGTGGCGATTGCCACGCCGGATATGATGAGCAAAGCCGGTCGTTTGGGGCGTGTGCTCGGCCCGCGCGGCCTGATGCCCAACCCCAAAGCCGGTACCGTTGTACCGGCCGATGACCTGCCGCGCGTCATCCAGGAAGCCAAAGCCGGCCGTGTCGAGTTCCGGCTGGATAAAACCGCCAACATTCACGTGCCGATTGGCAAGGTGTCATTCGAAACCGATAAACTGTATAACAACATGGCCGCTCTGATGGATGCCATCAAAAAAGCCAAGCCGGCGGCCGCCAAGGGTTCTTACATCCGCAAGGTGACGGTTACCACCACCATGGGCCCCGGTATCCGCGTGGATGCCGTGCAGGCCCAAAGCATGGCGATGAAGGAGTGAAACAGGCAGAGTACCTGATTTCCTGACAAGTGAATTTTCCCTGCACCGTTGAAAGCAGGTGTCCCGCAAGGGACTTAATATCCCGCCGAGGTGAGGACTTTTACGAGAAGTTGAGACTGCCATCTGGCAGTGGTTAAAAGTCTTTGCCCGGCAAACGCAGGGCAAAGACTTTTATTTTAGAAGAAAGGAGGTGAATCCTCGTTGGCATTCTCAAAACAGCACAAGAACAAGATGGTAGCGCAGTATGTGGAATGGCTGCGGCAAAGTCAGGGTGTGTTTGTCCTCAATTACAGCAAGATGACCATGAAGGACATTGATACCCTGCGTGCCAAAGCCCGCGAAGCGGGTGCTGAACTGCACGTCGTCAAGAACACCCTGATGAAACTGGCGCTCGATGAAGTCGGCATTCAGGATAAAGCCGTGTTCGATGGCGCTTCGCTGGTGGGATTTGCGTTCAGTGACGCACCGGCGCTGGCCAAAGTGCTGAGCGAAGCAACCGCCAAGTCCGAGATCTTTGCGATCAAGGGCGGTTATCTGGGCACTCAGCCTCTCAACGCTGCGCAGGTTAAGGCACTGGCCGATCTGCCGCCGCTGCCGGTCATGCGCGCCATGCTGCTGGGCACTATCTCGGCGCCGGCCTCCAAACTGGTGCGCACGCTTGCCGAGCCCGCCCGCGGTCTTGCGGCAGTTATCAAGGCTTACTCTGAAAAGGGTACCGCCGCGGTGGCTGCCTGATCAAACTGGTAAAACAACCTGTACAACAGGAATTTTCAACAAACAAACAACTAATTTCTTGTAAGGAGAATTTGAAATGGCTGATCTGGAAAAACTGGTTGAAGAACTGAGCAAACTCTCGGTTCTGGAAGCTGCTGAACTGGTAAAAATGCTGGAAGAAAAATGGGGCGTTTCCGCCGCTGCTCCGGTTGCGGCTGTGGCCGCTGCGCCGGTTGCCGCTGCCGCTGCTGAACCGGTAGAAGAAAAGACCGAGTTCGATGTCGTCCTCAAGGACGCCGGCCCCAAGAAGATCGAAACCATCAAGGTTATCCGCCAGCTGACCAACCTCGGTCTGGTGGAAGCCAAGACCATGGCCGAGACTGCTGGCGCCAAAGTGCTGAGCGGGGTTGGCAAAGAAGCCGCCAACGACGCCAAAGCCAAACTGGAAGCGGCCGGCGCGGTGGTCGAGATCGTCTAGTTTTTACCTCTGGTAAGAATCAAAAACCCCCCGTTTTCAGGCGGGGGGTTTTGTGTTCTGGTTCAGGCGGCCACCGATTTCACCTGCCGGATGACCATGACCACCTTGCCCATGATGCGCAGGCTGGCGGGGTTTTCGACGTAGATTGGCCCCATGGTGGGGTTGGCCGGCTGGAGGCGGATGCGGTCTTTCTCTTTGTAGAAGTACTTGAGGGTGGTTTCGTCGCGGTCGTCCAGCCAGACGGCGACCATTTCGCCGTTGTTGGCTTCCTGCGCGCGGCGCAGGATGACGGTATCGCCATCGTTGACCATGGCGTCAATCATGGAGTCTCCCTGTACTTCCAGCGCAAACAGTTCTTCCGGTCGTTCGCGGGCGGGCAGCAGACTGCGGGCAATTTCGACGGTGTAATCAGCCGAAGAAAAGTCGGAGGGGAAGACGGGGATGGGCTCACCGGCGACGATGCGCCCCAGAATCGGGATGGAGATGACATCCTGCATTTGCTGGCCGACCTGCCGGGCGGCTTTGACGGCGCGGTTGAGCAT
>DLXG01000100.1 GCA_003448875.1 Anaerolineaceae bacterium | reverse complement strand
GGCATCCAGCAAGGCGGGCGTCGTGAACCGGCGGGCGTGGCTGCTCATCTGGGCTTGCTGTTCAGGGGTGGCCTCGATCATATCACCATTGCCCAAACGCACCAGCAGTACATTCCGGCAATATTCCACCACCTGACGGGCAAATTGGCGGGAGTCACTGCCGCTGTCCAGCGCGCTGTGAATGGTGTGGAGACCTCTTGCCGCATCCCGCTCGAGGATGGCCTCCACCAGTTCAATAACGGCCTGACTGGCAGCGGTTCCCAATACCTGCTGGGCATCCGTCAGCCGGATGGAACTGCCGGACGAGGCCAGTTGATCCAGCAGGGAGATGGCATCCCGCAAACTGCCGGTTGCCTGACGGGCAATCAGGGTCAGCGTTTCCTCGTCGGCATCCACATTTTCCTGCTCACACAGATGTTGAAGGTGTTGCACAATTAATTTAACCGGAATGCGGCGGAATTCGTGGCGCTGACAGCGCGAAAGGACTGTGGCCGGGATCTTGTGAATTTCGGTAGTTGCCAGAATGAAAATCGCGTGCGGCGGTGGTTCTTCCAGTGTTTTGAGCAGCGCGTTGAACGCCGCTGTCGAAAGCATGTGAACTTCATCAATGATATAGACTTTATACCGGCCCTGGGTGGGGGCAAAATTGATTTTATCCCGCAGGTCGCGCACATCGTCCACGCTGGTGTTGGAAGCAGCATCTATCTCGATCAAATCGAGAAAACGCCCGTTATTGACCGCCTGACAGTATTCGCAGCGATCACACGGCCGTTCTGCGGGGGATTCAGCAAGACAGTTTACCGCCTTGGCCAGCAGCCGGGCTGTGGTGGTTTTGCCGGTACCGCGCGGGCCAGCAAACAGGTAGGCGTGCCCTACCCGCTCGCTGCGGATGGCATTTTGCAGGGTTTGCACCACATGATCCTGCCCGACTACCTGATCCCACAGGCGTGGACGCCATTTTCGATACAATGCTTGAGACATGGTTACCTGCTCTTCATGGATTCTGGCCTTGAACAGACCGGGCGCGTTCTAATTCTCGTTCAAGTTTCAACGGCTGCAAATGAAAACGCTCCAACGGCGCCCCTAAATTGTACCGGAAAATTCGCCCGTTCAAGCGCTCAATCTGGTTTTTTGCCCAATCCAATTCTGCCGGTTGCGCGTCCGGCCGTTTCAGGCGGACCAGTTTGCTGCGGAATTGTTGTATTTCCGCTTCTATCTCTTTGCGTTCTTCCAGCCACGGCAGGCTGAAACCGTTCTGGCGCAAGAGCGAAAACGCCATCCGCCATTCGGGTGGTTCATAGGGGTTTTCCTGCCATTGCAGCGGTTTGCCTTTGCCGGGCAGGTTGTCCCATTGCCCGCTTTCAATGGCCGAGCGGATTTTCTCTTCGGCGATCCATTCAAAAACATTCATTGCGCTTTACTTTACTGCTCCCTTCATGGAAGGGTGTAGGAAGCCCGCAGGTTACCCTGCCAGTCATATAACGAAACCACATCACCGCTGCGGAAAACAGCCTGTTGAGACCCCCAAAACAATTCCATGACGGTGTTATTACCCGCCCGGCTGTAAAGACGCACCGCGCCATTCTTGTTCAACAAAAGATACGGAAAGGTATACTCAGCCCCGCGTCCGTTGGTGAGTTTCCAGCCGGTCAGCAGCAGTTCGCCTTCACCCACCCGGCGTAATAAAACCGCCTCATTTTGTAGATCACCTGCGCCGATGACCGTTTCAATCAGAATTACCGGTTCCTCCAGCGGCGGCAACGTGGCTTCACCCTCTGGCGGGGATTGCTGCTGGCTGGCCGTCGAGGGTATTCCACCGCTGCCTACACTGACCGGCAAGGGCTGCACCGGCCGCTGCGTACGATCCCACAGCAGCAGAACCGTCAGCGTGGTAGCCGCCGAGATGATGATATTCAATATCAAAAAGGGGATGACTCGTTTCCAGCTTCTCATAAAGGCTCGTTCAATCCGATGCGCTCATGCAGGGAAGATTGTCCGTTGCATAGAATCATAGCATACTTTTCCGGTAAAATGAGAGTAAAGGAAAGACCCGATGCCTTATCTGATTGACGGACACAACCTGATCCCCCGCATTGGCGGCCTGCGGCTGGAAAACCCGGATGACGAATTGCGTCTGATTCGGCTGCTGCAAGCCTTTGCCTCAACCCGCCGGCAGAAAATTGAGGTTTACTTTGACCGCGCCATGACGGGCAAGGCCGGCGCTCAGACGTTTGGACAGGTGACGGCTCATTTTGTGGTGCGCGGTTCTACGGCCGATGCAGCCATTGCCGCCCATTTGAAAAAACTAGGCAAGGCCGCTTCCGGCTGGACGGTGGTCAGTTCTGACCGCGAGGTGCAGGCTGCGGCCCGCCAAAGCGGTGCGCGCTTTCTACCCAGCGAAGATTTTGCCCGGCAATTGCTCGACAGTCAGCGCCGGCCTGAACAGGAAGAAAAACCTCACCCCAGCGCAGCAGAAGTAGATGAAATGCTGCAACTGTTCAAGAAAAAAAGCGGGAAAAATCGGACTGAATTATAAGAAAACTCTTATGGATTTTTAATACAATTTGGACAAAATTAGTGTATATTAGCAATGACACCAACACTTACTGGTAGATGGTGTCAATCCACCAGACAGGCGGTTCAGCGTGTCCCCCCCACGTTGAATCACAAACCTGAGGTGGAGTTCCCTCCCTGAGGATCGGCAGGCGTGTCCCCCCCACGCCTGCCGGTTCGTTTACGACAGGATGGGGAAATCTCGAATCTCTTGTCACTCCATTTTGGCAATGCTATAATCCGATCAACGCAGCGCCCCCGTAGCTCAAAAGGACAGAGCGAGGCACTCCTAACGCCGAGGTTGTGGGTTCGACTCCCGCCGGGGGCACCTGATGAAAAATAAAACCCCGCGCTATGCGGGGTTTTTGTTCAGTTAAGAAAAAGATTTAATTACCGAACTCGCCGCCTTCTTCATCATCATCAAGGTCAATTTCAATTTCGGTTTCTTCATGCTTGCGGCGCACCCACAGCAGCAGCACCTGTCCCTGTTCGGTTTCTACGGACTGGGCCGCCATGATCGGCACGCGCTCTTCCATGCCCAGCGGATTGCGGTAGTGAAGGTAGATATTATTTTGTTTGTGCCAGGCGCGATGGCAGCGCTCAACCAGCGCCGCGCCGTTGAAAGTGCGCAGCCGGGTCAGTGCCAGATCATACAGCGACGGACTTTCATTCAGTCCCAATGCCCAGCCGTCATCAATGGTTTCAAAGTCGGGGGTTGGCCCTTCAATTATTGTAATTCGATCATCCATTTTTCCTTACTCCAAGCCGCAATCATACCACATTTTCAGTATACCGCGCTTTCAATTTTACAAGGTTGCGCGGGTTTCCCCATATTTACTTATAAAAGTTTTACAATCTTCTGATCGAAAATCAATAAAAAATCTCTAAAATCGGGCTATAACCTCAACTGAGAGGCAATGATTAAAAACGGAGGATTGAAATGAGCATTTACTGGATCAACCCTTATGCCCGCCGCATGGCGCGCCGGAATTGGATGGAACGGTTGAATCAGGAATGGCCGACCGAACAGGGAGAAGTGATTTTTCCGGTTGATGTGCTGGCCAACGAGAACGGCTATACCATCACTGCGCTGCTGCCCGGTGTCAAA
>DLXG01000269.1 GCA_003448875.1 Anaerolineaceae bacterium | reverse complement strand
TTCAAGCGGGGCAGGAGGTCATCCCTGCCTGCGCGCGGCTCGGCCCGGCGGAAATTGGCGGTCTGATGGCGCTGGGAATATTGGAAGTTGCTGTCCTTTGCCAGCCACGGGTGGGCATTCTCTCGACCGGCGATGAGATTGTGCCGCCGGAAGCCGCCGTTCAACCCGGTCAGGTACGGGACATCAACAGTTATTCGTTGAGCGCGCTGGTACAGCAGGCAGGCGGCATTCCAAGACGTTATGGCATTTTTCCCGATCGGGCAGAGGCGTTAGAAGAGGGTCTACGCAAGGCCCTCAATGAAAGTGATGCGGTAATCATCACGGCGGGTTCTTCGGCCAGTACGCGTGATCTGACCGCAGAGGTGATAAACCACTTGGGGAAACCGGGGGTGCTGGTACATGGTCTGAATATCCGTCCCGGAAAACCAACCATTCTGGCGGTATGTGACGGAAAACCGGTAATTGGGCTGCCCGGTAATCCGGTCAGTGCGTTAGTGATCGCTCATCTCTTTGTGGCGCCGGCCTTGAACCGCTTAAGCGGTATATCCGAGATGATCCGACCCCGCATCCGCGCCGAGTTGACCGTCAACCTGCCTTCTCAGGCCGGACGGGAAGACTATTATCCCGCCAAATTGATCAACAAAGAGGGGCGATGGCTGGCCGAACCAATCTTTTATAAGAGCAACTTGATTTTTTCGCTCTGCCGGGCAGACGGTTTGATTCATATCCCCGAAAATGCCACCGGTGTTGCCGCCAGTGAAGAGGTGGAAGTGTTATTGTTGGGGAGAGGATAAAAGTTTGTGATCAACATTACAGGAAAAAGAACCTTTTTCATTGGGTTGAGCCTGCTGTTGTTGACGCTCTGTGCCAGCGGCATTCAAGCGGCGGGGAACGGCGGCAATCTTGAAGAGGCGACCCCCAACACCGTGGTATTAACGGTTTCTCCCGTTGTGGAAAAATTCTCCACCCCCATTATTACGAGGTCTAGTCCGATAACTCGTTTCACTGCAACAGCGCGACCCACCAAAACAGTGACCCCTTCTTCAACCCTGCGACCGGAGCGGATTTTTATTCCGGCGGGTCAGCTCACCGTTCCTATTTTGCTTTATCATCGTATTATTGACGGAGAAACGACCAATCGTTATGAGGTTTCTTTGAAAAGTTTTCAAGATCAAATGGAGTATCTATCCAAAAATGGGTACGAGACGATCACCCCTCTTGAATTAACGAGGGTGCTTTTGAAAGGTGGGGACTTACCCCCTAAACCCATCATTCTAACTTTTGATGATGGCTACCGAAGTGTGTATGAGTACGCTTTTCCTGTTCTTAAAGAGCATGGTTACAGTGGAGCAGTTTACCTGATTACCAGAGATGTAGGCGCCCCTCCCTACCTCACGAAGGAACAAGTAATTGAGCTGTTTGCCAACGGTTGGGAAATTGGCAGTCACACGGTCAGTCATGAGGATTTGATAAAAAAACCAGCGTTGGCCCATGAGCAGCTCATAGAATCGAAGGAGTATCTGCAAAGTTTGTTGAATGTGGAGCAATTAACGGTTGCTTATCCCTACGGAAGGGCGGACAAAAACATTGCTACGCTGGCAGCAAAGTATGCTTATTCGGCCGGTATGGGGTTGGGAATAACCAACAACCATTCGACAGCTACTCTATACTTTCTCAGCCGGCGGGAAATTACCTCAAATTGTGATTTGAATTGCTTTGAGAAAATAGTTACCGGACAAAAGCTTGAACCGTGAGGAGTTGCGATGCCTGTTTACCTGCAGGATATTCCTTTAAGTGAAGCTGTTGATCGCTTTGAGAAGGCATTGGAAGCAGCCGGTTTAGGTGGTATTTTGGGAGAAGAATCCCTTGAACTCACTGAGAATTTGATCGGACGGGTTACCGCCAGGGCGGTTTGGGCGCGAATCTCGTCTCCCCACTATCACGCAGCAGCGATGGATGGTTTTGCATTGCGGGCGGAGGATATTGCCGGTGCAATGCCGACCTCGCCCGTGACGCTGGCGGTTGGGACGCAGGCAGTCTATGTGGATACGGGCGATCCGTTGCCGCTTTGGGCAAACACGGTTGTGCCAATTGAGAATGTGGAAGCACTCGACCCGTTTGGGCAGGTTACACCTGAGAATCGCCATCCCCATTCAATCCGGCTGAGGGCAGCACTGCCCCCCTGGTCGCATGTCCGCCCGATGGGAGAGGATATTGTAGCCACGCAACTGGTTCTGCCGGCCGGGCATGTGCTGCGTCCGGTGGATTTGGGGGCGGTAGCGGCTGCCGGCCATGATCATATTGTGGTCAGCCGGAAACCACGCGTGGCTATTTTACCAACCGGTACGGAACTGATACCCATTGGCCAGCCGATCGAAAGCGGCAGGATCATTGAGTACAACTCGCTGGTGCTTGCCGCACAGGTGAACCAGTGGGGCGGTGAGGCGATTCGCTATCCAATCACACCCGATGAATATCCCCTGATCCGAACGCGGGTACAGGAAGCGGCTGAGCAAAGCGATCT
>DLXG01000056.1 GCA_003448875.1 Anaerolineaceae bacterium | reverse complement strand
GTGTGGCAGCCCGGCGGGTGGGTTGAGTCGCCGGCTGGGTGGGCAGTCCGGTTTCGGTGGGTGTTTGAGAGGGCAGCTCGGTCTGGGTTGGCTCAGGCAGGCCGGGGGTTGGCGATGGAGCGGTGGCGGTCGGCGCGGGCCGCGTGGGCGGCAGGGTTACACCGGGCGGGAGCGCCGCGGTTGGCACCGGCGATTGCAGGTCGCGATAGACCTGTTCTGCGCCCGAATTGTCCGGCCCGGCATCCCGCAATGCCTCACCGATGATGGCCGTCCCCACCGCCGGGAGTGAACGGGCAATTTCATCTGCGCTGTAATCAGCCGAACGAATCGAGTGGAGCGCAACCGGGAACAACACCGCACCCTGCACGGTAACCCGCGCCGGGCTGAGCAGCATCAGCGCCAGCACAAAAACCGCCGTGAGGCAGACCAGCACGGTCAGCAGGCGGGAAAAGGCATACGGCTGCAGGCGGCGTTTGGGCAAAAAAGTCACCTCCCGGTTTGTTTTTAGTATAATGCGCCCGGCCGTTTGCGGCTTTACAACCGCTTTGCAGTTTTTCATTAAAAACAAACCCCTTCTCGCACAGAGAAGGGGCTGTGGTTTCTATTAGATTGTTGAAGATCTACTGCGTGCCCTGCAGGCGCGGGTCGAGCGCATCGCGCAGGCCATCACCGAGGAAGGTGAAAGCCAGCACCACCAGCGAAACGCAAATAGCCGGCGGCAGAATCAGCCATGGCTGGGCATTGATCGCCACCTGCCCGTCCAGCATCAGCGCGCCCCAAGAGGTGATGAAAATGTCGTTCGGGTTGGTGGAAGGCGTCAGACCCAAACCAAGGTAGCCCAGAATGGCCTCGGTGATGATCATGCCGGGGATGGTCAGCGCCGAAAGGATGATAATTGGCCCAAGGCTGTTGGGCAGCAGGTGGCGGAACATGATGCGCGCATCCGATGCGCCGATGCAGCGAGCCGCCTCGATAAATTCCTTTTCTTTGAGTGAAAGCACCTGCCCGCGCACTACGCGCGCAAAACCCACCCAGTTGACGATGGCCAATGCCATGAACAAAAGGAACAAACCATTCAGCAGCTTACCGATAAACGTCTCCCGCAGGGTAACCATGACAATAATGAAGAACAACAAGTCTGGGAAGGCATAAATGACATCCGTGAAACGCATCAAGATGTTATCGAACTGGCCGCCCTTGTAACCGGCCAGCAAACCAATCACCGAGCCGAGCAGCACAATCACAATGGTGGGCAGAAAACCAACCACCATCGAAACGCGCGCGCCATAAATGGTACGGCTGAGCACATCCCGGCCGAGATTGTCAGTGCCAAATAAAAAGGCCGGGTCTGAAGGTCTGCCGTTCGGGCCAATTTCCATCCAGGCCGGCGGCAGAAAACTCTTACCCGCATTGGTCTGCAGCGGATTGTGCGGAGCCAGCTGCTTGGCAAAGATAGCCACGATTAAGAAGAAAGCGATCACGAACATGCCTGCCACGGCAGCCTTGTTGCGAATGAGCCGGTACCACGCGTCTACCCACAGACTGCGCGGCTTGACGGTCATCATGGTCAGGTCGGCAATCTGGGATGGTGTTGGGTTTGCAGAAGGTTGAGTCGTCATGCTTTACCTCCTCACTCCAACCGAATGCGTGGATCGAGAAAACTGTACACAATATCCACGCTCAAATTCGCCAGCGCAATCAGCACCGCGTAAATCAGGGTTGTGCCCATAATCATCGAATAATCGCGCTGACCGATCGCAGTCACATAAGCACGCCCCATACCGGGGAAGCCAAACATGGTTTCGATAATGAAAGAACCGGTCACCAGAGCCGCCAGTGCCGGGCCAAGGATGGTGACAACGGGAATGAGCGAATTCTTGATCATGTGACGAAGCACCACCACCCGCTCGGCCAGCCCTTTAGAACGGGCCGTGCGGATGTAGTCCATACGCATCACTTCCAGCATCGAGCCGCGCATCAGACGCGCCGTGCGCGCCATGGTGCCAAAGCCGAGAATCACGGTGGGCAGAATCCACACGCTCACCTCATCCCAGCTGCGCGGCACTACATTGACCCACTTGAGAGTCGAAGCAAACAGAATGATCAAAAACAGGGCCATGACAAAGTTTGGCACTGAAATGCCAATCGTCACAATGAACAAACTGATGTAGTCAATAATGGTGTTTTGTTTGAGCGCAGCGATCACACCGGCGGGAATACCGATGACCACTGCAAACAACAGGGCAAACAAACCCAGCCGCATCGAATAACCAAAGCGGCTATAAAGGAAGTTTCGGCCTTCCGGCGGCACGAACAGAATTTGCTGAATGGTCATCCCGCGCATGCGGTAAGAAGGCCCTAAATTACCGCACACCAACCCGCACACGAACTCGCCTTTTTTGTTGAAATCCCCAATCACGTAGGCCACATACTGCCGCCAGAGCGGTTTATCCAGCCCGTAGTACTCGTTGAGAATGCGCTGGGTGTTTTGGTCCACCTGACGGGCGGTCGTATCGCGGTCCCACGGGCCGCCGGGCGCGCTGTGCATCAGGATGAAGGTTATCCCGGATACTACGATAATGACCGGTATCAGCCAGAACAATCGCCGAATGAGATATTTTCCCATCTACGGTCTTCCCTCGTTTCGAGAATAACTCCCTGCCGTTTAATCTTACAGGGGGGCTGGCTGGTTCTGCCCGGTTGGACAGAACCAGCCAGTTGATCAAACCGTCGAGAACGGATGTCCCTTACGGGATCATCGAGGTATCAATGGTGATGGAGAGCGGATCCACATCACCCGGCCATCCGGCGTCCTGCGGGGTGAAGACAATACCCTTGACCCACGGTTTCACCAGATAGGAATTGACGTTGTTGACCATGAAGATCACCGCGGCGGTATCCACCAGCAGCTTCTGGGCCTGATCGTAGTACTTGAGGCGCTCTTCCGGATCGAGGGTGGTGTCACCCTTCTTCATCAGAGCATCCATTTCCGGATTGGAGAAGCCATAGCGGCGGGCAAACTCGGAAGTGGACATCCAGTACACGCTCAGCCAGTTCTGCGGATCGGGGTAGTCGGCGCACCAGCCGAGGTAGAAGACCTGCGGCAGGGTCTCGCGGTTCTTGGTCAGCGCGGTGTAGGCGGTCGGTTCAACCGGATCCAGCTCAACCTTCACGCCCAGATTCTGGCTCCACTGCGCGGCCAGCCACTCGAAGCGGGTGCGGTTGCGGGCTGTGCCGGAGAAGGTCAGTTTGATGGGCGGCAGGTTCTCGAAGGAACCGTAGCTGGATTTGGCAATTGCCTCTTTGGCCTTTTCCAGATCGAAACCGTAGCGGGTTTCGTTCGGGTCATAGCCGGGGAAGCCCTTGGGGATCCAGGTCAGGGTCGGTGAACCAAGCCCTTGCAGGATGTCGGTCACCCACGCTTCGCGGTTGGTACCGTAGGCAAAGGCCTCGCGGACGGGTTTTTCGTCGAAGGGCGGCTTGTCCTGATTCATGTAGAACGCGAAGGTGCAGGAGCCGGGGTAGATCTGGGCTTCTTTGCTCAGCACGGGATCCTGCTGAACAACAGCGAGATCCTCGGCAACCAGCGGGACGATATCGAATTCGTTGTTCTTGTAGGCTTCAAAGGCCACGGCGCTGTCGGTGATGTAGGAGAATTCGATATCATAGGTGGGAACGCCAGCCCAGTAGTTGGGGTTCGGCACGAAGTAACCGCGCACGAAGGGCTCCAGAGTCTTGACGATGAAGGGGCCGTTACCGATTTGATACTTGGAGGAAGTCCACCAGATATCGCCGCCTTCCGCAATCAATTCTTCCTTGGCGGGGTAAGTCACCCACAGGGAAAGCACAGTGTGCATGAAGGGCGCCGGTTCGCGTTCGGGGGTGGCCGGGTCGCCGTCCAGACCAACTTTGAGGATCAGGCAGTCTTCCTGTTCGTAGTCGGTGCAGGGGTTGCCGTTCAGGTCGAGCGCTTTGACCTCAACCGCGTCTTTGAGCGCCTGCAGTTCTTCCTCGCTCAGGTTAGCCACATCGGCTTCGCGCCAGGCCGCCGCACCGGCAATATTGTCGGTGATGGCCGCATACTCACCGGCGGTAGCCGGGTCAATGTTGCGCAGGATGGAATACTCAAAGCGCTTGGCATTGAGGATGGTGCCGTCACTGTACTTCAAGCCCTTGCGCAGGGTGAAAGTGATTTCGGTGGCATCCTCGTTGTATTCCCACTTCTCCGCAGCACCGGGGACGGTGTTCAACTGCCCATCCAGTTTGGTCAAGCCTTCGTAGATCAGTTTCAGGTGGGCAATTTCATTGACGAAGGAAGCCTTTTGCGGGTCAATGATGTCCGGCCAGGTGCCGAGGTTGACACGCAGCACGGGCTGTTTAACTTCGGGCTGTTGGGCGGCCGGGGTAGCGGTCACCACCACTTCCTTAACCTCGCCTTCCACCACCACCGTTTGAATGATGGTTTCGGGGGTAGCGGCGGCCGGCTGGCAGGCAGAAAGCACCATGCTCGCCAGAATCAGCACAGACACAAAAACTAACAATTTGGAACGCATATCTTTCTCCTCCTAGAGAAATTTGGGTATAGGGATACTATGCTTTGAAACCGGAGCGGTTTCATTCGCAAAATCGGCTTTACTGCGTACTTCCAGCCATCACCTCCTTTCAAAAAACAATCCATTATAAGAACAATTCTGCTGATCAAACCATGTGACAGGCAACCCAGTGCCCCGGTGCTGCCTCACGGAATTCCGGACGCTGCTCGGCGCAGATCGTATCGGCCAGCGGGCAGCGCGTGCGGAAGCGGCAGCCGGAGGGCGGGTTGATCG
>DLXG01000257.1 GCA_003448875.1 Anaerolineaceae bacterium | reverse complement strand
GGATGTTCAGCCCGATGCAATCAACCCGATTGAAACTTACGGGCTGCGTCAAAAAGCCAGACTGGTGGCCATTCCAACTACTTCTGGCACCGGCGCAGAAGTCACCTGGGCCGTGGTTCTGTCCGATCATGAGTCACGCAGAAAATTAGGGCTTGGCAGCCGTGAGGTCGTGCCGGATATTGCCATCATCGATCCTCAACTGATCAAAGGATTACCGCCTCAAATCTCTGCTGACACGGGCCTGGACGCGTTAACCCATGCCATCGAAGGTTTTACCTCAACCTATCACAATGACTTTTCGGACGGCTTGTGTCTGCAGGCTGCCAAAATGGTTTTTGAACATCTGGTCAAGGCCTATAATGGGGACGTTACCTCGAAAGAGAAAATGCACTACGCGGCGACGATTGCCGGTCTTGGGTTTGGGAATTCAATGGCTGCATTGGCACACGGTTTGGGTCATGCTCTGGGGGCGGTTTTTCGCGTACCGCATGGCAGGGCGGTGGCTTTGTTTTTGCCATATACAATTGAGTATTGTGCGAATTTATCTGAATCGGGAAACCGCTACGAAGAACTAGCCCATTTTTTAGGATTTTCAGCCGATAACGAAAGAGAGGCAGCATTTGTACTGGCAGCAAAAATTCGTGATTTGGAAAGGCAGATTAATCAACCGCTTTGCATAGCCGATTTAGGGATTGAAAAGTCTGCACTGGATAACGAAATCGAACAACTGATAGAGAATGCCTTAAATGACACCCAAACGATCATGTCCACACGCATACCGGATGAAAATGACCTGCGTTTGTTGTTTCAATATGCCTACGATGGAAAAAACATTGACTTTTAGGGAGTGAACATCCATGTTTGGGAGAATGGTAAAAATCAATTTGAGCAATGGTGTAATTCAACGAGATCAACTGCCCCTTGAATGGATTGAGGGGTTCATTGGCGCTTCAGGACTGGCAGCCAGAATTTTGTGGGATGCGCTGGATGTAAATCGTCCGCCGCTTGATCCTGCCAATCCATTGCTTTTTGCCACCGGTCCGCTGACCGGTACGGGAGGACCAACGACCGGGCGTTTTACAATTTGCGGCCGGTCACCCCAGACCGGCTGGTGGGGAGAATCGAATATCGGCGGGTTTGTCGGGCCGGAACTGCGTTATGCGGGGATTGATTTTTTGTGGATTGAAGGGGCGGCTGATTCACCGGTGTACATCTGGATTTATAACGACCAAATCGAAATCCGTCCGGCAGAGCATTTATGGGGCAAGGCAGATACATACGAGACCCAGCAAATCATCCGGCAGGAAGTCGGAATTCCTCATGCAAAAGTTGCCTGCATCGGCTTGGCTGGTGAAAATCTGGTGCCGTTTGCCGGTATTCTTTCTGATCATGGCCGGCTGGCCGCGCGAACCGGTATGGGGGCTTTGATGGGCTCAAAAAAATTAAAGGCGGTTGCAGTGCGAGGAACCCAGCGATTGGTGATGGGTAGAGATGAGGAATATCGGAAGTTGAGGGTGGCTTCTAATAAGCGTTTGTTGGAACAAAACATGACGGCAGTTTTACGCTCGACCGGTACAGCGGGTGGCGCAGAGTACTTGCAATACCTCGGAGATATGCCGCAAAAATACTGGACTGCCGCCAGATTTGAAGGCGCTGAAAAAATCAGCGGTGCAACGATGGCTGAAACCATCCTGAAGGGTACGACTGCCTGTCAGGGTTGTGTCATTTCCTGCGGGCGGGAAGTGGAAATTGTAGAAGGTGACTATCCGACCAATGGAGTTGTCAAAGGCCCGGAGTACGAGACGATTTGTTCCTTTGGTTCGCAGTTGATGGTGGATGATCTGGCAGCGATTACTGCATTGGGTGATCTTTGCGACCGGTTGGGGATGGATACCATCACAGCCGGCAATGTGATTGCGCTGGCATATTTGTTGTTTGATCAGGGAAAAATAACGCCGCAGGATACCGGCGGTTTGCAACTTCGCTGGGGTGATCCTGTGCCCTGTTTTACATTGTTGAAGCAAATAGCCACCAAGGAAGGCTTTGGAAATTTGCTCTCGCAGGGCAGTAAGGCGTTAGCAAAGGCATTTGGTGATGTAGAGCTGGCCGTCCAGGTGAATGGGTTGGATGTTGCAATGCACGATCCCCGCGCTTTTTCTGGCCAGGCGTTGGTCTACGTGACCTCTCCGCGAGGCGCATGTCATAACCAGAGCGATTATTTTAACGTTGGATTGGGAGGCACAGTAGATGAAATCGGTATTGGCTTTACCGATCGGTTTGATCCGGTTGGTAAGGGTGAACAGGTTGCCCGTCATCAGCATTGGCGGACAGTATGCAACAGCCTGACCACATGCTTTTTTGCGGTTGTTTCACCCGATGAGATTTTGGGGTTATTGAACGCCGCGATGGATTGGGACTGGGATATATCTACCTTGCTCAAAGCAGGTGAACGGGCGTGGAATATGAAGCGGCTTTATAACCTGAAACTGGGTTGGAAACCGGAAAACGAAAAATTACCCAAATTACTGCTTCAACCCCTCACGGATGGCGGACAGGAAGGAAATGTTCCGGATCTTTCGGTGATGCTGGATGAGTATTACCACTGCAGCGGATGGGATCGAACAACCGGTTATCCTTTACCCTGGAAATTGAAAGAATTGGGTTTGGCAGAATTACTATGAACCCAAAACTTCCCCTGATTAAGGATTGATATTGCATTAGGTAATTAACTTCCCATTTCACAACTTGTGGGTTTGATGGTGATGGGATGACTTTTGTTTTGGAGCGAAACCGCTATTAGGGATAACAAAGTATGTCCCTTTTGCGCTCATTTTCTGCGGGTGTTTTCTTCAATATCCATCAATAGATACATGCCTTCAGAGATCGCTTGAAGGCTGACAAATAAAAACAAGCCGGGTAACAGAATCAAAAACGCCTGAACCAAAGTAGGCACCAGGTCAATGAAGAGATTATTGGATGATTGGGTAATGGTCACTGCAATGGCGCTGATAAAAAACACTAAAAATAAGCCAGCCACCACCAGTACAATCCACGAAAGGATATTTGCCCAATTGGCCACGCGAATCATGCGCTCAGGGCGGTGATACAGGTCTTCTATCTGTATTTCCTTTGGTTCATCAATCTCGGACATCGGTTATTTCTCCTTTTGAAACAGTATAGTCCAATTTTATTCTTGGATTAGGGGTTTCTTCGCCTGAAATGAATTGTTTTTGATAGGGAAGATTGTGCTAGAATTTTTACATATTCTTCCGGGAGAGACAACTATGAAGCCAATCCGGGTGGTACTGGTTGGGGCAGGTCAGCGTGGGGCAGAGGCCTATGCGCCGTATGCGTTGAAGTATCCTGATCAGATTCAATTTGTAGCAGTAGCCGAACCAAACGAAGAACGCAGGAAACGGTTCGCATCTGCTCATGCCATTCCACCCGAACATTGTTATGAAAGCTGGGAGGAGTTGTTTGAGCAGCCTCAACTGGGGGAGGCAGCCATCATTGCTACTCAGGATTGGCTACATACCCAGCCCGCCATCGCCGCGATGAACAGCGGCTATCATATTTTATTAGAGAAGCCAATGGCGACTCGTCTGGACGAATGCAAACAACTTATTGAGGTGAGTGAGAGGAATCAAAGGCAAATCCATATTTGCCATGTGTTAAGGTACACCCAACATGCCCGAAAAATGCGAGAGATTGTTCAATCCGGCGTGCTGGGAGAAATCATTGACGTGGATCATCGTGAAAATGTATCCTTTTGGCACATGGCCCATTCCTATGTGCGAGGAAACTGGAGGAACAGCCAACAATCCAGCCCGATGATTCTGGCGAAGTGTTGTCATGATCTGGATATTCTGCCGTGGATTTTGAATCAATGGCCAGTTTCATTAAGCAGCAAAGGGGAATTAACTCATTTCAGGGCGGACT
>DLXG01000042.1 GCA_003448875.1 Anaerolineaceae bacterium | reverse complement strand
TACACGCTCGCACGTGAGGAAATGGTGCGCGAGCAAATCGAGCGGCGCGGGCTGCGCTCGCCGCGCCTGCTGGCGGCATTCCGTAAGGTGCCGCGTCATCTCTTCGTGCCGGTTGAGTTGCGCGAGCGAGCCTATGATGACGGCCCGCTGCCGATTGGCAAGGGACAGACCATTTCTCAGCCCTATATCGTGGCGTTGATGACCTCCCTGCTGGGGCTGGAAGGTGAGGAACGCGTTCTGGAAATTGGCACCGGTTCAGGCTATCAGGCAGCCATTTTGGGGGAACTCGCGAAGGAAGTGCACACGGTAGAGCGTCACGCCGGGCTGGCACTGCGGGCGGCGGAGGTGCTCTCTCAACTGGGTTATGTGAATGTGCATGTTCACACGGGGGACGGCAGTTTGGGCTGGCCGGAGGCAGCCCCGTATGATGGCATTTTAGTTACTGCCGCGGCAGCCGCACCGCCCCCGCCGCTTTTGGATCAACTGGCCGAGGGGGGGCGGCTGGTGCTGCCGGTGGGCAGCCGGCTGGAACAGATTTTACAGGTCTGGCACAAACAGGGCGGCAAATTTACCTATGAGAATATTATCCCGGTCAGTTTTGTGCCGCTGAGGGGGCAATACGGTTGGAGTGAACGGGATTGGGAGCGCTACGAAGCCGACGACTGGTTGTGAAATGCCAGCGGCTGATTGGCAAACCAGCGGCGGATGAATTCCACCTGAAAACGATAACTGCCGTTGACCGTTTCCACCACATCTCGCCGCAGCAGTTCGGCAATCGCTGTTTCGGAGTAGTTTGGGGAAATTCGCTGCCATTCCTCAGCGGAGAGACAGGCGGCAGGGCCCTGCCGGGCCAGACCAACGGCCATACTGGCTGCCAGCGGTGTAATTTGATTGTGGTAAAGGTCATTGAAGAAGATCATATTTGCACTGGATGCGCGTTCCAGTGCCTGTTCAAGGTCTTCCCAAGTTGCCCGAAAACGGCTGGTAAGCGGCTGCTCGTTTTTTAACATCACCACTTCAAAGCAGACGGATTGCACCAGATATGGATGACCGCGAGTCAGTTCGTAAATGGCCTGACTGACCTCTGAGGTGTAAGTTAATGGGAAAGGCTTAACGGGCTGTTCAATCAGGTGCAGGGTTTCGGCTTTGCTCAGGTAGTCAATTTTCAATACGCGGGCGTTGATGAGAAAATCGCGCCAGAGGGGCATTTCTTCCGGCAGATGTGTGCCTGCCAGTAGAATCTTGAAGCGGGCATGGTGTTGGACGGTGTGGCGGGCAAAACCAAGATACAGTTTGGCCAATGTAAGATTGGCACGCATGATTGATTCAAGGCTTTCGAATTCATCCTGGCCAGCAATAAGGTTTGCTGGCGGCTTTCCAGTTGTTTTTCCGTGGCGGTCAGCCATTGATTGAGTTGTTGATAAAGACTGCCGCCATTGGTGTTTGGCTGAGATTTGAAGGGGGGTAATTCCACATTGCGGAACCGCAGGGCGGACTGGCGCACCAGCTCGACAAATTCCGGCAGCAGTTCCTCGCTATCGCTGTAACCGGCCAAACCCTGACAATCCACAAAACAGGGGATAATGGATGAATTTAAGAAATGACTGAGGTTGAGCAGCAGAGATGTTTTGCCCATGCGTCGCTGCCCAAACAGCAACAACGGCGGGCATTTTTCCTGCATCAGCATCTGGTTAATCCGTTCGATGATTTCACTGCGTCCAACAAACAGCAGCGATTGCCGCTCGCTGAGCGGCATCCCGCAGATGTAGGGGTTGGGAATTTCCTGCTGGTATTGGGCAGGGATGGTCATGGCTTCGATGTGCGAGACAAGGATACGCTGCCATCTGGCGATGATCGGCGCAAAGCGCTGCGATTGCGGGTCGCGGCTCAAAATCAATTCATTTTGGAGGGTTGCCAGTTTATCACGGGCCATACCCAGCCCCAGCCGTTGTTGATAGGGGGTGTTCTGGCGCAAGGCATGATCAATATCCCGGCTGATGTTGTGCAAAGTGATGAGGATGGTGGAAAGCGGCCCTTCCAGCAGGCCGGTGGCGGTTTGATGACGGATGGCTGCTATGGAAGGCACGTCTTTGCAGGCTTCGAACTGGCGGGCGGTCAATTCCATTTGTACCTTTTGGGCAACCGGTCGCTGAGCGCTAGCCGAAAGGAAGATTAACACGTCCGGCAATATGTGGGGCTGACGTTCGGAGAGTAGCAACAAATATTCATCCAGATCGGGCCAGGTGAGGCGTTGTTTTTCGTCCCAGAAGGCGGCGTGCAGCCAGAACCAGCGCAGTTCACCGCGGCGATTCTGGTCGAGGTTAAAACAAAAATTATTCCAGATGGCCACCAGCGGGTAAAAAATGAGCGGCCGCCAGATGGAAATGGTCAAGCCGAACACCAGAGCCAGCAGGGCGGCAGTAATCACCTGCGGCTGGTGCTGATAATCAGGCAGAACATGCGGCCCGATGGGAATCCAACCGATGCCGGCCACCAAGCCGCTGGCTACCGCGGCAGCATTGTTACCGCCGATCCCGCGGGTAAGGGTACTGCTCAGCCCAAATAGAAGCGTGATGAAGACCCCGCCGATCATGCCGGCATTCCAATTCATCAGAATGTTCTGGCTGGATTGACTGACCAGACCCGTGTAACCCAGCGCCATCCAAACCGTCAGCAGCACTGCCGGAAGCAGAACTTGACGCCAGCCGAGCCGGCTGCGCAGATGCAGGGTCAGCCAGGTTGTCAGGAACCCAATTGGCAGGCCGCTGCCGACCAGAAAGACAAGCGATGAACCACTCAAAGGCTGATCAATCCGCATGGTTTGAGGGGTGTTGATCAATTCGCCGGAAGCGATTGCCCAAAATCCTACAATGACGGCCGTGCTGACCAGAATGCCAGTCATCACCCCCAGCAGACAGCGCAAAACCGATGAGGGTCGCTGGCGGACTTGCAGCAGGTTGAGTTGAACACTGGCAGCCAACCCTGCGGCTGCGGCGGTGACTACAAAATACGCATCCATATCCTGAGATAACAAACCGACGCCCAAACCGAGAACAAAGCCAAAGGTCAGGCCGCTGCCGAAACCAGCAAGCAGGGCACCGCACACGCTGGCCGAAAGAGCATACCCTGTGCCGATTGCCAGATTGAGGGGTAAATCGTTGAGTGAGTCGCCAAGGATAATCAGAATAAGGGGGATGAGTAAGGCAACCAGCAAGCCCAGATACAGCCAGGTGAATAGCAGTAAGCGTACCAGTTTCGGGTTGCGGCGCTGTTCGCTGCTCAATTCAGCCAGGCTGAAATCCAGCGGCAGAGAAGGATCTATACGAGCCAGATAACGCTGCCAGGCGGAAGGGTGAACGATCAGCCAGAACAGAATGCGCAGGGGAGAAACAGGCCTGACCTGACCAGCGGGAACAAGGGGAGCGGGTGGCGGGATCATGGGGTTTCTAACAGATAGCGATAGGGTTGAATGTTGGCGAGGGCATCGGCTTTCCAGATTTCATCGGTCTGATTTTCTTGCAGTGCGACCAGACGAGTGCTGCATAAGATTTGCAGCAGGGCCGGCCAGCAGCCACTGTGTTGAATGATCCAATCCGCATCCGACTGGGAAAAGGGGATGGGGCTGGACTGAATCAACTGGCGGGCTTCTTCCTCACTGAGGGGGCCCAATTGAATGGAGTGTCCAAAAATGTTCAAAAAAGGTGAAGGTTTGCCCAGTGAATTTTGCAGAACCGGTAATTGATTCTGAGCGGCGATCACGAAGGCCAGTTTTCCATCGGTGAGGTTGGAGGAAAGTGAACGCAAACTCCACCAGAATTGCTGGGTAAATTCCGGATTGGTAAGGGCAATCTGGATTTCATCCAGGAGGATGACAGTGGGATTGACCAAATAGCGTACGATGATATCCACAAACTGAATCAGGTCGAGCGAAGCAGGGGCGGGAAAATTCAACTGACGCAGGATATACACAAAAAATCCCTCGCGGTTGCATACGCGCGGGTCTTGAAAATCCACATACACCCAACGGTAGCGCTGGGGTTCATCCAGCCAGTTTTGAGGCTGGCCGGGGCGCAGAGCAGCGGCGGGTGTGCGGGTGATGGTGTGAATGTAGTGCAGCAATGAAGTCTTGCCGCTGCGCGAAAGGCCGCAAACGGCTACGTTTTGCATCGGCGTGCTGTTGAGAGCGGCAAAAATGCGGCGTAGTTCGCGCGTGCGTCCAAAAAATTGATGAGGTTTGAGAATCGGCGGGCCGACAATAAAAGCCGGTTGAGCAGCGGGAGCGCTGGAAGGAATTGCGTCGTTCGGAAAGATCTGGCGAATGAGGGCATCGGCATGGGGGTGGCCGGCGCGGGACAGGAAAGAACGCAATTCGCTTTCGTGTTCCCAGCCGCCGCGGTGGGCGATGATGAGGGCCAGATTTTCCACATCTTCCAGCCGGGCAGGTACGCGCTGATGATAGAGCCAGTATTGAATGGCGCTGCCGCCCTGCCGTCCGAGGGCATACCCCAGTTCGTCAAATACAACCTGGCGGGTTTTGTTTTCCAGAAATGCGATGCGGTTAATGGCACGTTGGAGCAGTTCGCTAAAGCGGGGTTCGCCGGTCGGCATAATCTTCCTCGTCCCGTTGCTTGTTTCAGAGTTGTCTTTGAGCGCAACTCAGAACATTTTTGAGTGTTTTCCTAGTATATTATAGCCGTATTCGCAAATCCCCCTTGATTTTTGGTGGTTCTCTTATTGAAAATTTCGTCCCACTGCCGACGACTTCAGGGGATCGTGCAGAAGAAACAACTCTGGCGATGGGGATAAAGCCGGAGTTGTTTCTTTTAAGGGCTCAGTCGCTGCTATCGGCCTCCGGAGTGGGAAGTTCGGTGCCGGGGCCGTATTCGTACACGGCCTGCCAGGGCTGATAGCGGGTGTAAATTCGGTCGCTGAAATACACCTGCCCATTGCGATAGACTGTCCGGGTAACCGTTACTTCGGCGCCTTTGGCCTCCCAGTCCACCTGCTTGATCTCGCCCTGTTTTAAATCCGGGTTCTCTTTGTATAACGGTTTGGGTGGGTCTACGATATTGACCGGGCCGGTGGTTTTCCACTCCACCGTGCGCCCATCGGAGGTGGAGTAGAACTTCCAGGTCAGGGTGCTGGCGTTGGGGTTGACATAGGTTTCCATCAGCAGCCAGTAAGGGGTGTCGTTGGTGAATTTAAAATCCACAATCGGGACGTAGACGGTAGCGTCCAGGCCGGCTAAATTGGGGTCAATGCGGTTGCCGTAGGTTTTTTCGTAGTAACTGACCCGGTAAGCATGAGCGTGGCGTTCAACAATCGGATAGCCGCCGAAGAAGGCCGTGCGGAAGAGGGTGGTGCTGACCTGACATCCCCCGCCGCCAACGCCT
>DLXG01000190.1 GCA_003448875.1 Anaerolineaceae bacterium | reverse complement strand
TTCGCCGGGTGGAGATAGCCCGTGCGGTGCCGCCGATATGGTGGGGAATGTATGGGAATGGACCAGCACGATCTATATGCCCTACCCGTACGACCCGACCGATGGACGCGAAGAACAACGCCCGAATGAACGATACGTCATCCGCGGCGGGGCCTGGTATTACACCCGAAAACTGGCGCGCTGCTCGGCGCGCGAGGGAATGGCGGCCACCCATCTCTCGCCGTTGATCGGCTTTCGGCTGGCGCGCAGCCTGTAAGCGGTCAGCCGCGTGGAATATCCGGCAGGGTGATGGTAATTTTTACACCCTGCCCTAACTTGCTTTCGATGCGAATCTCCCCCTGATGTTCTTTGATGACCCGCTGAGTGATGGCCAGCCCCAGACCCGTGCCGCGCCCGGCGGCTTTGGTGGTGAAAAATGGCTCGAAGATGCGTGAAAGATATTCCTGCGGAATACCTTTTCCGTTGTCTTCAAAAACGATTGTAAAATTGCGCTCGGCATAGCGGGTGGTGATGGCAATTCGTCCATTTTCTTTGTCAATCGCATCCATGCTGTTGACCAGCAGGTTGATCCAGATGCTTTGCAGGTGATTTTTGCTGGCAATCAACGAGGGCATGTCTTCTTGTAAGTCGGTAACCACTTCAATCGAACGGCGCACAAGGTCGTGGTGTACCAGCGCCAGAGCGGAGCGGATGCTCTCGTTGAGGGAGAGGGGTTCAAATTCGTATTTGTTTTCCTTGCGGGAAATACCCAACAGTCCGCTGACCACATTGGCAGCCCGCAGGCCGGCGGTTTCGATCAGCTGCAATGTTTCCATAAAATCATCCGAGTCGCTCAGCAGTTCCCGTTTCAATAATTGCGTGTTGGCAATGATGGCTGCCAGCGGGTTGTTGATCTCGTGGGCAATGCCGGCGGCTAATTGTCCCACGGCGGCCATCTTCTCGGATTGAATCAGGTTGGCTTCCAGGCTGCGTTTTTCGGTCACATCCTGCTCGAAAACGATGACCTGATGGGGCAGGTTGTTTTTTTCCTGAATGGGGTAGGTGGTAATTTCCCAGTCCACGAAGCGCTCCCCTTCCACCCACTCGTGCAGGGAGCGCGTGGTCGTAACTGCCTGCGTGAAGGTTTCCATTACCCGGCATTCGGGGCAAATTTCACTGCGCCCATACAGGGCCTCGTAACATCGCCGCCCGACCAGCTGCCGGGGTTCGCTGTGGGCGCGCAGGCTGCGCGGCAGGTTGATGGCCACAAGCCGGTAAGACCGATCAATAATGTAAATGGAGGAAGGAATGCTATCAAACAAGGTGCGCAGGGTGTTGCGCGATTTGGTGATTTCCCACAAGCGCGCTTCCATTTCGGCGCTGGTAATTTTCAGGCGGGTGGTCTGCTGTTCTTTGACCATCCACGCGCCGAGTGAATTGACCAGCAAGAGAAAAGCCGAGTGAATCAGCGGGTTTTTCAGATTGCGCTGGGGGTTGATGATCTGCAGCACGCCCAGACTGAGTTCATCGGCCAGCAATGGAGCGCAAATCAGGTTTTCAACCGGCAGGTCCGGCAGGCGGTCAATTTCGTTGTGAAAAGGCTGGTGACCGTTGTCTTTGCTGTGTAAAATTTGCCGACTTTCCAATGCTCGGCGGGTCAGGCTTTCTTCCAATCGCAGGCTGGTTTGTCCGCTCCATGTTTTGCCCAATCCCAGCCTGCGTTTGATTGCCAGCATGGGGTTGCTGCTATCGGTCAGAATCAAGGCTGCGTCATCAGCATTCAGCAAATCCCGCGCAGCCGCGCTAAACTCAGCAGCAATTTGCTGAATATCCATGAATGAGTGGTTGAGGTGAATTTCGTTGAGGAACTGATGAACCTCCAACACCAGGCGTTCAGTTTCGAACGGGTTTTGTTGCCGTTCATTGGCCAGAATGCGTGCAAATGGCTGAAGTATTTCCTTCCATTGAGCACTTTCCTCGTTGCTCAACTCCGGTGTGGTAAGGATGATTACACCAAATATGTTTTCTCGCCATTGAATGGGGAAAATCGCCCCAATCTCGCTATCGGCCGAATGCAGGCTGGCCTCCCCGCTCTGCAGGGCTTTTCGGATCAGAAAAGGCAGTAAACCGCTTTGCAGATGGATCTGTTGATCCCATGAGAGGGGACAACTCAGACTGATCCAGATCTTTTCGGGTTTTTCCAGCCAGAGTGCAACGCCTCGCTGCTGGTTCTGCATCAGCAGGCTTAAGCCCTGCCTTAGCCGCTTTTCCAGGGGTGCTGGTGTGCTTAGCGCTTCATATATTCTGGCAATGTTTTCCCAGCCGACGAATTCGACCGATAAATGTTCTGGCTGCATAACGATTCAGTTCCCCGCTAATTTATCCTTCTTCTGGAAGTGGAATGGTGTAACCGTAACCCGGTACGGTTTGGATAAAGACCGGGTTTTTCGGATCGAGTTCGATGCGTTCCCGCAAATTCTTAATGTGTACTCGTACCAGATCCGGGCTGCCAGCATCACTGGGGTAATCCCAAACTTCATCTAGCAGACGGTTGGGTGAGAAAATTTCACCCGGATGGGTCATCAGGTGATAAAGCAGATCGTACTGCACCGGCGTCAGGCGGAATTTACCGGTCTGCGGGCTGTAAAATTCAAAGGTGCGCGTGTTGAGGGTGTACTCGCCGATGCGGATGATGCGTTCCGGTGCTTCTTTTTTGCTGCTGCCTTCCTCGGGCGCAGCCGAAGGCGGCTGGCTTTCCTGCTTCATGCGCTGGGTGCGCCGCAAAATGGCTTTAATCCGCAGCAGTAATTCATCCACATTAAAGGGTTTGCCGAGGTAATCGTCCGCTCCGGCAGCCAGGCCGGTGATCTTATCGTCATCTTTGGTCTTTGCGGTCAGGAAAAGGATGGGCACCTCGGCGAGCAGGGCATCTTTACGCATTTCTTTACAAACGGTATAGCCGTCCATGCCGGGCATAATCACATCCAGAATGACCAGATCGGGCACCTCGCGGCGGGCGGCTTGCAGTCCCTCTACGCCGCTGCTGGCAATGCTGACGCGATATTCTCCTCCGCGCAGGCAGCGTTCAATGGTGCGGGCCACAATATCATCATCTTCAATTATTAAGATCTTCTTCCCGTCCATTTCCATCCACTCCTGAAGGCAAGTAAATCGTGAAAACCGTCCTTCCCTCTTGGTTGCTGACTTGAATTGACCCGTCGTGTTGACGCACAATCTCGCGGCACAGGCTCAGCTCAATTCCATTACCCCTTCCTGCCCCTCGCGGGATCAATTGGGGTTCAAACAGGGTTTCCATCTCTTGGGGGGAGATGGGTCTGCCATCATCGCTGATGGTCACCAGAATGTCCCCCTCCGCACTGCGCGTTTCAATCCAGATATTGCGGGGCGAATGATCTGGATCGGCAGGGTGTTCCGCCAGCAGCAAATTAACCCACAAATCCACCAGACGTTGTTCGTAACCTAAAATGAGAGGTGACGGTTCGCTGAGGTTAAGATGCAGATCAATTTGTGCGGAACGTAAATGAGAACCCGCCAGTAAGATTGCTTTACTAATTGTATCATTAATCGCAATGATCTGCTTTACGCTGCTGGCGGGCTGGGAAAACTTCATCAGCAGGTCAATTACTTCCTGCATGCGCCAGCCAGCAGAGAGGATGGCCTTCAACGAATCGGCTTGCTCATCATCCTTCGGTAGACTGCGCAGCAGCAATTGGGTGTCTGCAATGATGGTGGTCAGCGGGTTGCTGATCTGGTGGGCAACGCTGGCCGCCAATTGACCGATGGACGCCATGCGGGCGGTCTGGGTAACATACACCTGCGAGGCACTCAATTTCTCTTCCATTTCCTTACGGGAGGTGATGTCCTCGCAGATGCCGATAATTTCTACCGGGTTACCAACCCCGTCTAGTGAAAAGATGGTTTCCACATTTCGAAGCCAGCGCCACTGACCGGCAGCATCTTTCAGGCGGTATTCGATGGTGAGCGCCTGAAGGGGCGGTTGTTTGAGGTAGTTTTTATAATGGAACCGAACGCGTTCCTCGTCTTCGGGATGAACGCATCCGAGAATCTCGTGGAAGGGAGCGGCTTCCACTTCTTCGATGGCGTACCCCAGCAGGTCTTTGACTTTTGGACTGATGTAACGCACTTGATTCTCGCGCAGGTGGATGATGTAAATAATGTGGGGGATGGTTTCCAGAATGCGCTTGATAAAGTGCTGGCTTTGAGCCAGTGTTTCCTGTTCCTGCTTGCTCAGGGTAATATCACGCACCACGTCCATCGTGCCGATCAACTGTCTGCCGTCTTCACCGCCATACAGGCGGCTGATCTGCGAACTAATCCAGATCAGGCCACGCTGGGGATGGCGGAAGCGGCGTTCGCCCAGCATGGTCGCGTTTTCATCGGCGGCACTGCGGCGCGGGGGCTGCTCGAATAGTGAAAAATAAGCCTCAAAAACCGGTTTTCCCAGCATAAATTCGGCTGAGTAACCGAATAACCGTTCTGCGGCCTGATTCCAATAGGTGATGATGTTATTCAAATCCCAGCAGATGATGGCATCGCGGGAGTTGTTGAGCAGCATGGCCTGATATTCAACTTTTTGCCGGGCTTCCTGAATGGCTTGTTGAATGGCACGGTGCTGAACGGCTTTTTCGATCAGAGCCGGCAGCATTTCGAAGGATAGTTCGGTCTTAACCAGATAGTCTATTGCCCCGGCTTGAATGGCGCGGGCTGCCACTGTTTCGCTGCCCTCGCCGGTCATCATAATCACCGGCAGGTTGCGGTAAGAGGGGTTCTGGTAGAGCCTTTCCAGAATTTCAATGCCATTGCTGCCGGGCAGTTTGTAATCCAAAAACAGCACATCAAATTTGCCGTTTGCTAGTGTCTGCCATAAATTATCCGGGTGCTCAATATGAATTGCTTCATACTGACAAGTATAAGTAATAAAATCGCGCAAAATGGAACCTAGCGCGGCATCATCATCTAGAATTAGAACTCGTTTATCAGGATGCGGCATTTTCGACCTGTTTTCCATTCCTCTTGCACGAGTATTATACATTCGGAAAGGCCACCTTCACAATGCCGGGTAATTAATGAAACTGAAAGGTGAGGGGGATTTTTTAGATGTTCTTTACAGCGCTTTCACGGCGTCTTTATGTAATTGGGTTAGCCGATATGTTAGATTCTTGCGTGGGAGAACTGGTTACCGACTCTTCGATTGCAGATGTTTAGAAAGGGTTTTCGTGTGATTCTGCTTACTCGGCTCAATGGAACGGAATTTTACTTCAACCCGGAGTTGATTCAGAGTGTGGAAAAAACACCGGATACGGTGATTACTTTGCTTAATGAGAAAAAACTGGTGGTACGCGAATCACCCGAAGTGATCCGTGAGCGGTATATCGAGTACCGGCAGCGGATTTCGCAGCCCTTGTGGCTGAAACAGGATAAATAGTGAGGTAGAACGATGGATCTGGCAACAATCATTGGTCTGATCGGTGCTGTCATTGTGGTGGTAACCGTCATGATTCTGGACGGTGGTACACCGGCAGAATTGTTTGCCCACCCGTCCGCAATCATGATCACAGCATTGGGCGCAATCATGGCGACCACCATTACCACATCCCTCAAAATCGTTACAAAACTACCGCTGCTTGTCAGTAAAGCCGTCATGGGTGCAAAACATGACGAACACGAGTTAATCGAGCTGCTGGTCAAGATGGCTGACCGCGCCCGCCGGGATGGTTTGCTGGCGCTGGAAGAGGACAGCAAGAAAATAACCGACAAGTTTTTACAAAAAGGCATCATGATGGTGGTGGACGGTGTGGATCCGGCGCAGGTGCGCTCGATTATGGAAATCAACATTCAGCAAATGCAGGCACGCCATCGCGCCGGTTACAGTTTCTTCACCGCCGCGGGCGGTTTTGCCCCCACTTTTGGCATTATCGGTACCGTGATGGGGCTGATTTCGGTGCTGCAATCGCTGGATGACCCCAACAAACTGGCAAAATCCATCGCCGGCGCGTTTCTGGCGACGCTATGGGGTTTGTTGAGCGCCAACCTGATCTTTTTGCCGATTGGGGCCAAACTCAAAGCCAAGAGCGATGAAGAGGCTCACCTGCGGTACATGCTGCTGGAGGGAATTTTATCCATTCAGGCTGGCGAAAATCCGCGCATCGTGCGCGAGAAATTGAACGCCTACCTGCCGCCCTCGGCGGTCAAGGGTGAAGAAGAGAAAGGGGCTGAAAAGCCCGCCAAGAAAGCGGCAGCAGCCGCAAAAGAGGCAGGAGCGTAAACCATGGCACACGGTGGCGGCGGCGAAGGCGGCGAAAACAGCGAACGCTGGCTGGTCAGCTATGCGGACTTCATCACCTTGTTGATGGTGTTGTTTGTGGTGCTGTATTCAATGGGACAGATTGACGTGGAGAAGTACAAACGTCTGGCCGAGAGTATGCGGGCGGCTTTTTCGCTGGGCGGGGCGGCGCGTGTGGTTGATGTGCAGATCAACCAGAGCGGCGGCACCATCGAAAACGGCCAGCCCAAACCGATTGTCGTGCCGGGCATCCCGGAAGCCCCTCCCAAGTCTGAGGAAGTGGCCGGTCAGTTGACCCGCATGTTATCCGGCAGTCAGTTTGGCAACGAAATCAGCGTGCAAACCAATATTGAAGGGGTGCTAATTTCGTTGAGCGAGAAGCTGGTGTTTGCCCCCGGCAGGGCCGAGCTTTCTCCCTCTGCATTGGAGGTGCTTCATACCATTGTGGAAATGGTAAGGCCAATCAACAACCCCATTCGACTGGTGGGTCATACCGATGACTCTCTTCCCGCCGATTCGCCTTATCGTAATAATTGGGAACTTTCGCTGGCGCGGGCGATGAGCGTGGCGGACTTTTTGATGCAAAACGGGATTGCGCCGAGCCGCCTC
>DLXG01000053.1 GCA_003448875.1 Anaerolineaceae bacterium | reverse complement strand
AAGCTGCTGACCTTACTGCAATCCTATCCCAGCCGGCGCGAGCACCGCATCTTTTGATTGGCGGCGCGCCGACTGAGCAGCACGAGATCGGGGCGCTGATGATGGCCGTGTTATTACGCAGTGAAGGGTATCGGGTCGAGTACCTTGGGCCGGATATTCCGCTGGACGATCTGGTAGATTATGCGCGGTTTGAAAAGCCGAATATGATAATCCTCAGCGCCAGTATGGAATCGGCCGCTTTGGAATTGCGGCGGATGCAGGAAAAAGTCAATCGGCTAAAGCCGGCACCGCTTTTTGGCTATGGCGGCAGTGCCTTCAACTATAAGCCGGAATTGAGAAAGCAGATTGCCGGGATCTTCCTTGGGGAAACCCTCGATCAGGCGGTTGAAAAAGTGGGTGAATTACTTTCGCATAGCCGGAGAACTGTTTCGCGCCAGACAATGGCTGAGACGGTTTAAGGTGTTTTACCCTGACACCTTATACAAACCTTGAATCGGCATTGTAAATTCCAGCCCACGTCATTATGATTAGTGAATTAGGTGAAGAGAGTGGAAAAAGAAAAGGTAAATTTTGGAATGGATGATCCGGCGCTGGTAAATCCTCATCACGTCCCGGTGTATAACATCAAAGCGGTTTCGCGGTTGGTGGGGTTACTGCCGGTAACTTTACGAGCCTGGGAGCGGCGCTATGGCCTACCGCGTCCCTCACGGGGTGATCAGGGCTACCGGCTCTACTCGGAATATGACTTGCGGCTGCTGCAATGGCTGAAACGCCACGTAGATGCAGGGATGAGTATCGGGCGGGCGGTTGAATATCTAAATGAATTGCGCGCCATGGGCAAAGACCCGCTCACCGAACAAACTGTGGTTCAACCGGAGCGTTCCGCATCGCTGGAAGCCCTTTCTCAACAGTTTTTGGCTGCTTTACAAAATTTCAACGAAGAAAGTGCCACGGAAATCTTGCGGCGTTCCTTCTCGTTGTATTCGGTAGATCAGGTTTTGGTGTATATTATCACTCCCGTGCTGGTTGAACTGGGGGAACGCTGGCATCGCGGCGAGTTGCCAATCGCCGTAGAACATTATGCCACCCAATTCTGTATGCAATATTTGATGAGTATGCTTTCGGCTTCGGCTCCGCCGGCGCGCCCGGGTGTGATTGTGGCCGCCTGTGCGCCGGGGGAATTGCATCAAATCGGCCTGCTCATGCTGGTGGTCATGCTGCGCTGGCGCGGCTGGGATGTCAAGTACTTCGGGCAGGATCTGCCGCTGGATCGCTTGGAAGAGGCATTGCTCCCGCTGAGGCCGCGTCTGATGCTGTTTACGGCCACACGGAAGGAATCGGCAGCCCAGCTGAGCCGCCTGCCGACCATCTTGAAACAATTTCCCGAGCCGCAGCCGATTGTGGTGCTGGGCGGCAGAGCCTTTCTCGATCATCAATTACCCGAAGATGTGCCAGCGGTTTACCTGAACGGCACACCGGCCGAGATTGTAGCGCGCATTGAACAATTAATGATCGGCGGTTAGTCTAACGCAGGACTTTTTATTTTTGGTTTCCTTCGCGCCTGATTTCATATCAGGCGCAATTTTGTAGCAAATGAGGTAGGTATGTTCAAGAACAAGGCACTCTCAACGGTTTTTGTGATTATTTTCATTGATCTGCTTGGTTTCAGCCTGATTTTGCCCTTATTGCCGTATTACGCCAAACAGTTCAATGCCACTTCCTTCGAGATTGGCTTACTGGTGGCGGTATATGCGCTGGCCCAGTTTCTGGCTGCCCCGCTTTTTGGGCGTCTTTCGGATCGCTTTGGACGCCGCCCGGTGCTGTTGATCAGCCTTGCTGGAAATGTATTCAGTTTTGTGCTGCTGGGGTTGGCCGCAAACCTGTGGATGCTGTTCGCCGCCCGTATTCTGGCAGGTATCATCGGAAGCAATATCAGTGTGGCTCAGGCCTATATTACCGATGTAACCGATGAAAGCAACCGCGCCCGCGGGCTGGGGCTGATTGGGGCGGCTTTTGGGCTGGGCTTTATCCTCGGTCCCGCAATCGGCGGGCTGCTCAGCCGCTTTGGTTTTAGCATTCCGTCCTTTGCGGCTGCGGCTCTTTCAGCGCTGAACTTCTTGATGGTGTTGTTCTGGCTGCCCGAGTCGTTGACGGCCGAGCGCCGCACAGCACTTGCCCAGGGGAAGCGCCCGCCTTTCACCCTGAGTGCACTTCTGGCAACTCTGCGTAAACCGGTTGTAGGGCCGCTGCTGCACACCCGTTTCTTTTTTGCCATCGCTTTCTCTACCTTTCAGACAATTTTTGCGTTATGGGGTCTCCAGCGACTCAATCTGACCGCTCAAACCACCGGCTATCTGCTGACCTACGTGGGCTTTCTTTCTGCTTTTGTGCAGGGCTTTCTGATTGGGCGCCTGACGCGCCGTTTCAGCGAACCTTTCCTCATCTTTTCAGCAACTGTGCTGATGGCTGTGGGTCTGCTGGGATGGGCATTGGTTTCCAGCGTTCTGACCCTGATGCTGGACCTGATTCCGGTCGCGCTGGCGGGCGGCGTGTTGAATACCGTGATCAACAGTGCCATCAGCAAATCGGTGACCCCGGTTGAGGTGGGCGGTACTTTGGGGCTGGCGGCTTCACTGGAAAGCCTGACCCGGGTTTTTTCGCCAACGCTGGGCGGCCTGCTGCTGGATACGCTGGGCGCCTGGGCTCCGGGGGTGTTTTCTGCCCTGCTTTTGTTCTGGCTGGCGACGTATGTTTACCGTTACATTTTCCGCCCGGCTCAAGTAGCAGCAGCAGTGCTTCCTCCAATCCGGTGAGGAATTGTCATGCGCCGCTTCCATTATCAATTCGAAGTGCGGGCACCATTGCAGGCGGTTGCTGATTTTCACCGCGATACCCGCGCCCTGCGGCGGTTGACCCCTCCGCCGATTTTTGTCCAGTTTCATTACCTTGAACCGCTGGCGGAAGGTTCAATCGCTGAGTTCACATTATGGTTTGGCCCCTTTCCGGTGCGCTGGCGGGCAGTTCATACGCAGGTGGATGAACAGAGGGGCTTCACCGATACCCAGGTGGCAGGTCCGCTGCGATTCTGGCGGCATCGGCATATCTTCAAGGCCCTGGATGCCCAAAGAACGCTGATTCGGGAGGAAATTGAATATGAATACCCGCCGGGAATGGATGGCTGGTGGACACGGGTGGTCTATTCTCCACTTTTGCTGCGGTTTTTATTCCTCTATCGCAGCCTGATCACCCGCTGGATTTTGGAACGAAACAGGCCCTCTCAATGAGCACGCGAAAACCTCCCCATGTGGTCGTGATCGGGGCCGGTATTGGCGGGTTGACGGCCGGCTGCCTGTTGCTCAAAGCCGGGATGCGGGTTACCGTGCTGGAAGCCCACATTTACCCGGGCGGTTCGGCCGGCACCTTCTATCATCAGGGTTACCGTTTTGATGCCGGAGCAACCCTGGCGGGCGGGTTTGGTGAAAATGGCCCGCATACCCGCCTTGCACAAATACTGGGAATTGACTGGCCGGTTCAGCCGGTTGACCCGGCCTGGGTGACTATGATTGAAGGTGAGGCCATCTTTCAATGGGCTGAGCGGCAAAAATGGCATGAAGAAATTGAGCGGAAATTTCCAGAAAGCCGCGCTTTTTGGCGGGTTCAGGAATGGCTGGCAGAGCAGGCCTGGCAGATTTCGGCCCGCAATTTTCCTTTTCCCCCACAGACGGCAAAAGATTACTTTCAGATTGCTGGCGCACTGCGCCCGGCTACCGCAGTGGCTGCGCCATTCTCTTTGCTGACCATCGGTCATTTAATGCCCTCTTCCGCTGGCACTGAACTGCGTACCTTTGTGGATGCTCAATTGCTGATTTCAGCGCAAACCACTTCGCGATTTGCCAATGCCCTTTACGGCAGTGCCGCGCTGGATTTGCCGCGCCGCGGTGTGAATCATGTGCGGGGCGGCATTGGTTCGCTGGCAAACATACTGGCGGACTGGTTGACTGCTAACGGCGGTGTTTTACTCTACCGCCAACAGGTGGAACGGATTAGGCTGGCTGCTGATGGGGAAATCATCCTGCGGACGCGCAAGGGGCTGGAAATCAGCGCGGACGCGGTTGTGGCTAACCTCACTCCGTGGGGACTGGCTCAGTTGTTGGGAGAAGAAACCCCCAAACCTTTACGTGAGGAAATTCAGACACGTCCGGCTGGCTGGGGGGCTTTTACCCTTTACCTTGGATTGGATAACTCCCAGTTGGCTCCCCTTCAAGCCGATCATTTTCAAGTGGTAGTTGATCCGCAGCAACCGTTGGGCGAGGGTAATTCGGTCTTCATATCGCTCTCACCACGGGATGATCCTTCACGGGCACCGGCCGGAATGCGGGCAGCTACGCTCTCCACCCACACCCGTGTGGCGGATTGGTGGGATAATGACCCGTCCGTCTACGAGGAAAAGCGGGCGGAATATACCGAAAAATTGCTGGTGGCTGCTGAAATGGCCATACCCGGCCTGCGCAAAGCAATCCGATTGTGCCTGCCGGGCACTCCGCGCACGTTTGCGTTTTATACTCGTCGGCCAATGGGCATGGTGGGCGGGTTTCCGCAGACATCTTTATTGAAAGCACGCGGTTCATGGACGGGGATAGAGCGTATCTGGCTGGTGGGTGACTCGATTTTCCCCGGCCAATCCACCGCTGGGGTAACACTCGGAGCCATGCGGGTTGCCCGGCAAGTTGAAGCCTACTTTGCCGATCGAAGACGCTGGTTGCCGGTAGCACGCTTTGATTGGGATCGGTTTCCTTCTACATAGGTTGTACAATCGTTTGTCATTATCCAATCGGTTGTGTCATAATCTTTCATATCTTGGGCGGTTAATCTATCCGCTTCCTAGAAAATCATCCGGAGGGAATATGGGTAAAAAAATCATTGTTATTGGAGCCGGTTTTGGGGGGTTAGCCGCAGCAGTGCGACTGGCCGCCAACGGATTTGATGTAGAAATCTTTGAGAAGCGGGATAAATTGGGGGGACGCGGTTATGTCTACGAAATCAACGGCTTTAAGTTCGATGGCGGCCCGACTGTTATCACGGCCCCGTTCATGTTCGATGAAATTTTTGAAATGGCCGGGCGGCGGCGCGAAGATTACTTCCAGATGGTGCCGGTAGATCCGTTTTACCGCATTTTTGACCATGAAGGAAAGTGCTTTGATTACAACAATGATCCCCAGTTCATCCTCTCGCAAATTGATCTGTGGAATCCGGCGGACAAAGAAGGATATCAGCGTTTTATCGAAACCACGCGGGCCATTTTCCAGAAAGGGTTTGTAGAACTGGCCGATAAACCCTTCCTCAAAGTGACCGATATGCTCAAAATTGCCCCGGATCTGATTCGTTTGCAATCCTATAAAACGGTTTATCAATACGTCTCACAATTCGTCAAGAACGATTTTCTCAGACAGGTATTTTCCTTCCATCCTTTACTGGTAGGCGGCAATCCTTTTGACACTACCAGCATCTATACGCTGATTCATTACCTGGAACGCAAGTGGGGGGTGCATTACGCCTTGGGCGGGACAGGCGCGATTGTGGATGCCTTAGGCCGCTTGTTTGTTGAGCTGGGCGGTAAAGTCCACCTTAACGCCGATGTCGCCGAAATTGCGGTACAAAACCGCAAGGTAACCGGCATCCGCCTGCGCAACGGCGAGTTCTACCCGGCGGATATCATCGTTTCCAATGCCGATGTCGCCAGTACCTACCGCTATATGATTCCGGAAGCATACCGGCGCAAATATACCAATCGGCGCATCGAACGCATGCGCTATTCGATGTCGCTGTTTGTCATTTACTTCGGCACCAAACGCCGCTATCTGGACTCGCGGTTAGCACACCATAACATTATCCTCAGCAGCCGCTATAAACCCTTGCTGGATGACATTTTCCACAAGAAGATTCTGGCAGACGACTTCTCGTTATATTTACACATGCCCACTCTTACCGACCCCAGCATGGCTCCGGAGGGAATGGAGGCTTTCTACGTCCTCTCACCGGTCCCGCACCTTGGCTCCGGGATTGACTGGACGAAAGAAGCCCGTCCGTACCGCGATCGGATCATGGAGTTTCTGGAGAAGAATTACCTGCCCGATTTACGGGCCAATATTGTCGCCGAACATTATATTGATCCGCTGCACTTCCGCGATACGCTCAACAGTTATCTCGGCTCGGCTTTTTCGGTAGAACCGATCCTGACCCAATCGGCCTGGTTCCGCCCACACAACCGCTCGGAGGAATTCGACAACCTCTACTTTGTGGGAGCCGGTACGCATCCGGGTGCAGGACTGCCGGGTGTTCTTTCTTCGGCAAAAATCGCCGAGAACCTCATCCGCGAAACGGCATAAAGTTTTATGGGTTAAACAGATGGGAGACTCCCGCATGTCATGGCAATCCGCTGAACTCCAATTAAGTGTGCCGAACTTACAGGCGGCTTTCCGCGCCACTGAGCAGATCATTCGGGAGCATTCCAAGACCTTTTACTTTGCAACTGGCTTATTACCCACAGATATCCGCCGCGCCATTCGCTCATTGTATGCCTTCTGCCGGGCAACCGATGATCTGGTTGATTCGGATCGGGCAACCCTGACCGATATTGAAAACTGGCGGACGCAGACGGCCCTGCCGCCTGAGCAGCAAACTCACGCGGTCTTATTGACCTGGTCGCTTACCCGCCAGCGGTATGGGGTCAATTTGCAATATGAACGTGAATTGATTGACGGCGTGTGCATGGATGTGCATTTCAAGCCTTATGCCACATGGGACGAACTGCGGGTTTACTGCTACCGGGTGGCATCTACGGTGGGTTTGCTTTCAATGCCGATTATCGGTCTGGCGAGGGGTGTTACTTTTGAACAGGCGGCGCCTTACGCTATTCAACTGGGCATTGCCTTACAGTTGACCAACATCCTGAGGGATGTGGGAGAAGATGCTCGGCGGGGGCGGGTTTACTTCCCTCAAGAGGATTTAAAGCGTTTCGGGTTGACCTTACACGACATCCGCGATGAAGTTTATGATGAGCGGTTCATCGCTCTGATGAAATTTGAGATCGAAAGAGCCCGTCGGTTGTATGATGAGGCATTGCCGGGCATTGGGCTGCTTTCCCCGCGGGCTCGTCCGGCGGTTGGGGCAGCGGCTCTGTTGTATGCGGCCATTCTGGATGAAATTGAGGCTTTGGACTACAATGTCTATGCTCACCGGGCGCATACCAGCGCATTGCAAAAACTGGCTCTTCTGCCGGGAATTCTCTGGAAGGTCATGCGTCTCAAGCCGCCGCTGACAGCACAGGCTTAAGAAAATGAAAGAATGGCTCTGGCTGGCGGCTGCCTTTCTCTCAGGCAGCGTGCCATATTCTTTGATTTTGGGGAAACTGCTGCTCAGGCAGGATATCCGCCGTTTTGGAGATGGCAATCCGGGGGCTACTAACTTTATCCGCGCCGGCGGGGGCTGGTGGGGTGCACTGGCTATTCTACTGGATGGTTTAAAGGCAGCCATACCGGTAGGATTGGTCTACTGGACTGTCCGCCCCCCTTTTTTGTGGATGACTCTTATTGCCCTTGCGCCGGTGGTGGGACATGCCTATTCGCCTTTCCTGCGCGGCAAAGGCGGTAAAGCGATTGCCTCCATCTTTGGGGTCTGGACGGGATTAACCCTTTTTGAAGCACCGTTGATTTTGGGCTTTTCGATGGCGGCTTTTTACCTGATCTTTGAAAACAGCGGCTGGGTGGTTGTTTTTTCTCAAACGCTGCTGGGGGTATATCTTTGGATGTATCATCCTGATCCGTTATTAGGGGTGGTGTGGGTGATGTTGTTTGTCCTTTCGGTCTGGAAGCATCGTGAGGACTTGCGCCAGCGCAGCTTTATTCGCGGCGGCCTGAAAGAGAGATTATCGCGAATATTGAAAAGATCGGCTTATCATTAATAAAAAAAAGAGCCAGTTTTTTAACTGGCCCATCGGAAGGTTGAAACTTCAACCGCTAAAAGTACCGCTAATAATCAATCGCCGGGGTGAGGGGGGCACCCAGGCGATTGACATTGTTTATTATACATATTCAAATTGAAAAAGCAAGTTCTTTTGCTGAAATTCAGACACGAGTTGGG
>DLXG01000063.1 GCA_003448875.1 Anaerolineaceae bacterium | reverse complement strand
GAGATACCAGCCTGATTTTTGACGGCGCATAATAGCCTCCTTCGACCGGCTGGTATCTCGACACAGCCGGTGTTTTTTACCGGTATCTGATTGACAAGGAGGTTGAAGATGCGCTACCTCGTACTGCGTACCGAAAACTTAACCAAAGAGTTTCACCGCCGCCCGGCGCTTTGTGGGGTGACGCTGGAAGTTGACCCGGGTGAAGTGTTTGGTTTGCTCGGCCCATCTGGCAGCGGCAAATCCACCCTCATTCACATCCTCCTTGACTTCATTCGCCCGTCGCATGGGCAGGCGTTGGTTTTGGGAATGGACTGCCAGCGAAATGGTTTAAAAGTGCGCCGTCTGGTGGGGTATTTGCCTCAACATCTGACTTTGCCGGGGGGAATCACAGCCGGACAACTGCTGGAACGGTTTGCTGCTCTGCGCGGTGGCGTTGATCTGACTTTTGCGAAGGATCTGGCAGCCCGCTTTCAACTTAACCTTGATCTGCTGTGTGACCGGCTCTCGCCGGCCGAGCGCCGCAAAGTTGGGCTGGTACAGGCCTTCATGCACCGCCCGGAATTGGTTTTACTGGATGAGCCTTCGCGTGATTTAGATCCTTCTGCCCAGATGGAACTGTACCGTCTGATCGCTGAGTTTCGCGCTGAAGGCCGTTCGGTGGTGATTGCTTCCCAATCTATATCTGAGATGGAGCGGATTTGTGACCGTGTGGCTGTGTTTCATCATGGGCGGGTCATTGCGGTGGAGCGGGGGGCTCAATTGCGCGCCCGCGCCATACGAAAAATTGAGATGCGTTTTGCCAATCCGGTCAACCCGCAAGTTTTTATGGCCCTGAACAATATCAATCAACTGGTGTGTGATCAGAACAAGGTGTACTGCACCGTACATGGCGACCCGGATGCACTGCTGAAAACCGCCAGCCAGTTCCGTGTGCTGGATATCATCAGCCAGCAGCCCAGTCTGGAAGAGGTTTACCAAACCATCTACGGCATTCCCGCCTATGCGGCTTGACTTATTCAAAGACCTGTGGATGGAGAGAAGGCGAGGTTTCGCCTTCTGGTGTTTAAGCGTGGCAGGCTGGAGTGTGATTGCTGTTTTGTGTTATCCCGTATTGGGGGATGATATTTGGGTCGAGCAGCTGGCCGGCTGGTTCAACCCCTTGCTGGATGCAGAACAAGGATACTGGTTAGTGGTTTTTCCCGCTCTGGGATTGCCTGTACTGGGCGGGGCGTATGCTTTTTGGGAGGGGGGGAGGTTGTTCAAAGGCCGGGCGGTTCGCAACGCGATTGCTTTTTTGCTGGCTTATCCGCTGCCGCGCTGGCAAGTTTACCTTAGCCGCCTGGCTTATCTGTTTTCGGGTTGTTTTTTGTTGACAATGGCCGGCTTTCTCAGCGGGACGGTCATGCTCCTGCTCACGGGTCATACCCTCCCAACGGGTTTGTGGGGTTTAATGCCCGGTACATTGCTTTTTGTCTTTTTTCTTGGTGAGATCGGGATTCTGCTGGGGATTTTGAGCAAATCCTTCTGGCTGGATCGCATAGCGGGGCTCATTCTTTTGTTTCTGCTGTACCTGCCCTTTGGATTGAAATCAGGGAGCAACGCATTGCCTCTTTCGCCTCTGTTCTTCGCGCTGGGAGAGTCTCCGCTGGTTGGTGCAGTGGATATGGTAAATCTACTGGTGTTGGTGATGTTAGGGATAGTAGTCGGGGTGGCAGGGGGTTATGCTTTTGAACGGTTGGAGTTGGAGTGAACACTTCTTAACAAACTGCTAACCTGTTCTTTGAATATTCTTAATTCAAGGTGGGTATTATCATATCAGGCAGTCGTTGCTCATTCCTCCGGGCAAAGTCGTGCTCCTGGTGGGTAGGTGATACAGGGATAAGATAGTGGTAGAGACGGAAAGGCAGCCTGAGAAGGCTGTCTTATCCGTTTAAGGGGCAGAAGTGATACATTTCGTTTTGAGGTGGGGGTGTTGTGGGTTATAATTTTTATAGACAGAAAAAGCCTCCGCATTTTCCAGCATGTTGCTTTTCTGGACTAAGGAAGGTAGCCATGAATCCACTGATGGATCCCAATGTTGCGTATGTTCTGCTCGTACTTGGACTGGTTTTGGGGATTCTGGCACTCTTTTCACCCGGTACTGGTTTACTGGAAATTGGCGCATTGTTCGCAATTGTCCTGGCAGGTATTGGCGCGCTCAATCTGCGCATCAATCCGTGGGCGCTGGGAATTCTGGTGGTGGGGGTGGTGCCGTTTTATCTGGCTTTGCGCCGCTCGCGTCACTGGATCTTCTTACTGCTCACCATTGCGGCTGTCATCGCCGGTTCAGTTTTTCTCTTTGAAACCGCCGAGGGAAGACCGGCGGTTAATTTCTGGCTGGCGCTGGTAACTTCCATCATCGTTATTCCCATTTTGTGGATTGTCGGACGCAAGGGAATTGAGGCTATCGGAAGAGGAAAGGACTTTGACCTAAACCGTCTGATTGGAGCCTTTGGAGAAGCCAAGACAGATATTTACCGCGACGGTGCAGTTTATGTATTGGGTGAAGATTGGTCAGCCTGGAGCGAAGAGGAAATTCAAGCCGGCAGTAAGGTGCGGGTGGTCAAGCGGGAAGGGCTGATTTTACAGGTTGAAAAGGTGAACGAGGAGTAATCAATCCCACACGGGATCATCACATTCGAAGGGCTGTATTCAAAGCAGCCGACCAAAAAAATGGAGGTTTGTAAAAATGGAAGTCGTCTATTGTCTGATTGGGGTTGTCGTACTGGGGGCGTTGATATTCCTCGGCACGGCGCTCAAAAT
>DLXG01000315.1 GCA_003448875.1 Anaerolineaceae bacterium | reverse complement strand
GTCAGGCTGGCGGGGAGGGCGGGCGTGATCTAACGTCATACCACTTAACTCCCCTACCAGCATCAGCCTCAAAGCAGGAAAATATGAGTATTCTCCGGCGAAGACAAGAAGGTGGAAACCTTCTGCCTGAATAATTCGCAGGCTTAGGTACTACTTTAACGTGTCCCTTGCAGAACTTCTGCAAGGGACTATTTCTTTAAATTCCAAATCCTCGGACATTTCGGAGTCTGGCACCAGTTTTCAAAATGTCGGAGGTGATTTGTATTTAAATCCAACTTTTCAAGAATTTCCGGTCGAAGCAGTCTATCGTCCACCTAAAGGGTACGAATGGAAAGTTGTCGTCGATCCAACTCGTTCCATGGATGAACCAGGCTTGTTTTACGGCCGCCTGTTTCGGATCTTCGATATTCACATTTATCCCGGCGAAAAGCCAACCTGGCCAAACGGAATTGTCTTCCAGAGTGTCAAAACCGGCGAAAAACTTACCTATGTTCAGGGCAAGCTTCAGAAGGCATAAGCGTGGAAATCTCAGGGATATACCACAAGGAAACTGAGAATAACGACCGGCAAATGAGTATGCGCCGGTTCCTGTTGGTACGCGAACGAGATCTGACCGGAGTCTCCGGGACGGGCATTGTAGCTGAAGGGGCCGAATTTACCAGTGGATTGGCTGTCATGCGTTGGCTGCGAGAACCTTACGCCGTAGGTGTATTTCAGAGCGTAGCGGATCTGATTGCCATTCACGGTCACGAAGGCGCAACCCATATCCAATTCCTTGATCAAGCATAAACAAAGAAAAGCAAGACCTTCAAAGGAGAAACACAATGGCGGCAAAAGTAATCACAATCAGCAATCAGAAGGGTGGTGTAGGGAAAACTACCACGTCTGTAAATCTAGCACACTGCCTGGCACTGCGCGGCGCCCAGGTTTTACTCATCGATCTGGATCCCCAAGGACAAAGTGCTACCAAACTGGGCATGGATGGTGAGATGGGTGCGTTTTATTTTCTGACCACGGCGCAATCCAGTCCCGCCGAAGTCGTATTCGTCAAGCAATGGGTCCGAGAGACCGGGCGAGACGGATTAAAAATTATTCCCGGCAATTCGATGACCAACTCTGCGCAGATGATCCTTGGTGTTCAAGAACGGCCAGTCTCTTACATTCGGGATTTGCTTAAGTTGTTCGTCAGAGACGGCTTTGACTACATCCTATTCGACACTTCACCATCCGTGGGCGGTCTTCAGGAGCGGGCTTTGTGGGCTTCCGACCTGGTCATTATTCCGACAGCGACCGAATTCGCCTCCCTGGATGCGCTGGCCAAGACCGCCGAGACCCTGCGCGCCTTGCGGGACACAAAAGGCTGGCGAGGTGGGATGATGGGTATTCTGCCCACCTTCTTCGATGGTACCAGGGAATCCAAGAATTCAATGGATGACCTGCAGTCTGAATTTAGCGATAAAGTGCTCCAACCAATCCATAAAGCCACGGTGCTACGAGAATGCTGGTCCGAAGGGAAAACCATCTTTGAGCACGCCCCCGAATCGCGCTCAGCCGAAGAATATTCTGCGCTGGCCAAAGCCGTACTCAAATATTAGGGGAATCTCCATGCCTAGACGAGATGCTTTTTCCTCGCTTCGCCAGTCTGAACCCTCTCCGAATGTTCCGCTTGTACCTGTAAAAAAGATAGAGGCTGAAGCCCCATCGATAACGACCGCAAAACAACCGCTGGATCTTATTCCAGTTGCAGCTCGCCGGACTAAACGAAATCGCGACTGGGATCGTAACCACCGCGATGAAAAAACCACCTATCGAGGGATCCCGAAACGCCTGCAGGAAACAGTAAGCGATTTAGCAGCCAGCCTCAACGTTCCCAGGGATGAACTCGTTCGGGCTTTTCTGGAATACAGCCTATCGGATCTCCAATCCAATCGACTTGTGATCGCTGCCTATCCAAAAGCACAGCGCATGACATTATTCCCCACGGGCGAAGCATCCAACGCGTATTCAGGTAAAAAAGAAGCTTCTTCCGCGGCGGCCTGGTTGGACCAGGCTTTTCCAATTTCAGGGCGAGGGCAAACCTCTGCCGGGAAGACGAAACCTGGTAGGGCTCAAAACAAGAAAGATCGCTGGGAATCGCGAGCCACGTACCGGCTTCCGGTGGCGTTGAAAAAACAAGTAAAAGCGATTGCGGATGATCACGATGTTCCAGTTGGAGAACTCGTACTTTTCTTCCTCGACCATGGGCTGCGGGATTACCAGAGCGGTGAACTGCGTTTGAGCCCTTCACCACGCGCTTCTGGAAAGACGCTTTTTCTCGATGAATAACTGGATTCTTCGTTTTCCAAGAAAATTGCTGCGAGAGGATTCCGAAAAAAATCAACGTCTGCGACAGCGTCGGCGGCACGTCAGCACAACGTCAGCGACACGTCTGCAATGTCGCAGACGTTGACGCCGACGTGCCCTTGCCAGGAAGGCCGTAGAGGCGCGTTTCTAAGCAGTAAGGTAGAAAAGCCCAAAACGCCAATCAACCCTTGATTTTGCCTTTTTCACGGATTCTGGTACTTCAATTGATTTTGAATTTTGGCTGATCTGGAGCCTCGAATGGATTTACTTACAACCACATCGACACCCCCCGAGCGGGCATGGCAGATGGTCTTGGGCCAGCTGCAGATGGAAATGTCGAAGGCGTCCTTTGACACCTGGGTGAAGTCGATTGAATTTATCTCCTTGACAGACGATAGATTTACGCTTGGAACTTATAACGCCTATGGTCGTGACTGGTTGGACAGCCGGCTCAAAACCATTGTTCAACGCCTGCTGCAAGGAATCCTCGCTAGACCCATCACCGTCCAATTCATTGTTCTGGATGAAATAGATGATCATGACAACGATGAAGATGAAGAAGAGCAAGATCGGGAAGGGGAGAAAGAGGAATTCCACCTCCAGGTATTGCATGAGACCGTCCGTGGCGTACTGATCGAGCCTGAGCGGGTGGTCAAGCTGCCAGTGTACTTCCTGCGATGGCTGCCCTATGTGGATGCTGAAATTCTCTTTCTGGTACTGGCGCTCCGTCAGGAGTATTACATCCAGACGGGTGGCAAAGGCAATTCTTCCGGGAAATTGGCCGTCCGTGCAGAGCGGGTTTGCCAATGGGCAGGGATCAGCCGGGCACAGTTCTTCCGCCTCATGCAGCCAGATAATGGCTTCGGTTGGTTTGGAAAAAAGAGCGAAACTGATTACGAGGTAGATAAGCGCACAGGCAAGGCGAAGAAATCGCCGAACAAATATACCCTTTACGGCATACCCATTACTCCAGGGGATGCCGAAGATCTGAAAATGTATTTGCTTGAGAATGGCATTCAAGAAAATCCTAAGTCTGCGCTCCTTTCAGCCCTGTCTGCTCAACCACGCGATATCTTGAAATACCCGACCCGCATTCCTGTTGAAGGCTCAATCTCTCCTCCTCCCAGGAAGATAACTGTTCAAGATATTGTTCGTGAGGCAGCCGGAAAGAAACTAACGCCAGACCTGATAGACCTGGCCGACCAGCTTTCAGATCACCTGCTCACCCCAAATGAGTTCATTCTGGTCTCCTGGTATTTCTTGCACTACTGGTTGCCACTGCTCGGTGCCGATGCAGCAATGCTTATTTTCATTTTACGCAACGCTTGCTACTTCAACGAAACCACCGGCGAAATGCGGGATGAGGTCTGGATTGAAGGCGGATACGATGTGCTGGCCCAGCGCCTGGGTTTAGAGAATCCGCGCCTGATTTCACACTGGTTCCCAGCAGCCATCGAGCGCAGCCGGCAAAAGGAAACTTTGACCCACAGCACACAAAAAGAAGTGGACCGGCGCGCGCAATTTCAGGAACGAATGGGCGCATTTGCCCAGCGGATTGACCACCGCACTGGCGAAAACGGGGCTTACAGCTGGAAGTTCAAGGTGAAGCGCTCGGATCCTCTGATCTCTGAACATGAATTACTTTACCGGCAAGTTGCCCGGCTGATTTCCGATCTAGACCATGATGACCATTTGGACGAACTGATGGATTGGGTCGATAAAGTCACCAATGATTGTTCTGAGACTGTCAAAACCTGCTCAATGATTGTTTTGAGACGGTCGAAATTCCTCAATGATTGTTCTGAGACTCTCAGAACACGGCTCAATGATTGTTTTGAGACTCTCAAAATCGACAGTGAGGATTGTTTTGAGACTCTTTTAAAGATTCTCAAAGGCTTTAAAGATTCCTTTTTTGAAAAAGACTCCTCCCCCAACCAAGATTCTTTGCCTTCAGTTCGCGCGCGCCGGCTTACACAGGTGGCGGTGGAGGTGACCAATTCGGAAAATCTGTGGAATCTGGATACCATCCTTTCAAAAGCCAGCGAAAAACAGCGTTCGTTGCTGCAAAAGCAAGAAAGAAATGCGATTCCATTTGTATCCTGGCTCATTCATGGTGTATCCAACCCGCGGATTCAAAATCCATACAGCCTTGCCATCGCCAAGCTCGCTGAAGCACCACGAAAAGGCGCGGGGGGTGCCTGTGAACGTATAGCGGCTTATCCACCGCAACGTCTGATCGGCTTGATGCAACAACGGATTTCGCTTTCCCGTCCATCGAATAAAGATTGGGAATTAGCTCTGGGAAACACCAGTCTTGATCGAGTACGGTTACTGGCTGATCTTCTCAACATCCCTCTCGACCTGCTGGAGGTGGACCTGAATACTTGATTGATCATCTCAGCGGCACTTTCAGAACAACTTACTTGATTATTTCATGACAAGATTAAGGAGAAAAGACGTATGGCTCAAGGCAACTTTACCTGGCATCGGGGCGATATTACTGGCGATATCTATTTTGATTACCTGCGCCCTCCAAGTGGGGAACGAATTCCATTTATCCGTTTGTATATGATGATCGACGGCAACCGGGATGCGAAACCGGTGCGCGGACTGCGCATCATGGCTTACGGAAGCCTGGCCGAGATTTTGTATGGTCATGTCCAGAAAGGCAGCCGCATAGGGGTAGAAGGGCACATTCAGATGCGGGAACGACCGAACACTACGAGCCCAACCTTTGAAGTGGTCGCCGAACACGTGGAGTTCATCCGTCACATTGATTACGAACGGGGAAACCAGGTCATGGAAGAATTGAAAGCACGCGGCAAACTTCCGGGCTTCATCGGCAATGCCAACCCTACCGCAATGGAGATCAGCTTTGCTGAAGGAGCCAGCGAAAATGGCGTTCGAGTCGAATAACCCTGGAGATCATCCAGATACACTGGAAGTCAAGTTGGATTCACTCCAACGCGCCGGCATTCTTCTTCTGGTCCTGGCGGTGATCTTTTCAGTTATTGGCTACTTTGTCTCTCCGCATGATGAAACTGGAAAGCCAATCTTACTGCTGCCGGAAGTCAAACAGATGGAAGGATACCGGCGATCAAGTTTTCATTGGATCGAAGATTTCCGCACGCTGGACCGGCAGATTGTGACTATCACAGCTAACCAGCAGGGAGACTTGTTTTCTCAGTCTCGTGAGGCGCAAAGTGCTTTGCAGTTGGCTGTTCAACTGGCGCAAGATATCGACCGGACTGCCTTTCCCCCTTCGGCTGTCAGCCTGCAAGAGGAACTCGTATCCACATCGCTTCAATATTTAGAAGCGGCCCGAAAAATGATGGTCTGGGTTGGCGCGCCGGAAGAACCAAAGCGCGCCGAAATGGAAGAGAACC
>DLXG01000230.1 GCA_003448875.1 Anaerolineaceae bacterium | reverse complement strand
AAATTTTGAGCGGTCATTTATTCAGGCGGTCTGCATACAGCGCGGCCAGACGGTTGATTTGCTGGCTTAGGATACCATCCGGCTGCAATTGAATGAGAGGAACATTGCGCAAGGCTGCATGATAGGATTGTTCAGGGGCGGGCGGGATTACCAGGGTGATCGGCTTACCCAGCATTTCCTGAATCTGAAGCGCAGAAAGCTGTAAATCGGCCCGAACGCGATTGACGATGACTACATTGAGGATTTTGGACTTACCGAACCCGTATTCAGTCAATTCGTCCATAAGTTGATTGGTGCGCTTCAATGAAAATGGCTGAGGTTCAGCAATCAAGATCATTTCATCACAGTAGGTGATCGCCTTTTCAAAGCCAGGTAAGAAGGGATTGCCGATATCCACGAATACCACATCGCCCAATGTCGAGAGATGATGAAGGATCGCCTCCAGTTGAGGGACAGCACTTTGTAACAAAGCAAAGTCCTTAATGCGGTGGTTGGCTAACAGCAGCCGAATGCCGAAGGTCGTCCTCACCAGTTCTTTTTCAACCACAGCACGGGTGACTTCACCGCTGCGCATGTTGAGTAAATTATTTAATCCCTCTGCGTTTGGGAAATTCAATTCACCTGCCCAGGTGCCCTGACCGGCGCGTATTTCTGCGGCGATAATTTCTTTGCGGGTGCGCTGGAAATAAGCCAAAGCAAGATTAAGGGCCAGTGTTGAAGTTCCCATTCCCCCTTTGGCAGCCAGCACCCCAATCATTGTGCCTTTTTTCTGAACCTGCTGGCCAGCTCGAGCACGGGTGCGGCTGAGCAAGGCTTTAATGTGGGCGATCAACTCAGCCGGGTGGACGGGTTTGGTCAGGTAATCATCTGCACCGGCTTCATAGCCGGTGACCTTATCATCAACCTGAGATTTGGCGGTAAACATCAGGATTGGAATATCGGCTGTCTCAGTGTTAGCGCGTAAATCTCTGGCGACCTGATAGCCATCCAGGTCAGGCATCATAATATCCAGCACGATCAGGTCGGGGTGCTCTTTTAAGGCCAACGACATGCCTTCTTTTCCATTGCGAGCAGAAATGACCTGATAGCCTTGCCGTTGGAGCATTAGCCCCACCAACCGTAATGTTTCGAGGTCATCGTCAACGATCAAAATTTTTTCTGCCATCCCTGCCTCACTGAAAAAAACGCTTAAAACAGTCTAGCACAATCTGAAATCTCATACAAGACAATTTATTGTTTTAATTCAGTTGCGGTTTTGGTTTTTGAAGATTTGAGCGGCCAGTCTGACATGCTATAATGAAAACGTGCTTGAAAAATTTAAGGAAACTTTGCTGGATCGCTGCAAAATTCTTCTTGATGAGCCTATTGTGGTTGGGGTTTCCGGCGGGGCAGACAGCCTGACCCTGCTTCATTTATTCTGTCGTTTAAGAATTCCGGTGTGGGTGGTTTATTTTGACCATCAACTGCGGCCTGAATCGAAACAGGAATTAATTGTCGTTCGTCAAATGGCAGAGGCCTGGGGAGCGAAGGGGTTTATCTCCGGTCAAGAGGATGTGCATCGTCTGGCAAAGGCGGCTCATTGTTCCATTGAGGCGGCAGCACGGCAGGCGCGCTACCGTTTTTTATTCAAAACCGCCGAAGAGAAACAAGCCAAGGCAGTTGCGGTAGGGCATACGGCCGATGATCAGGTAGAAACCGTGCTGCTGCATTTGATCCGAGGCAGCGGCGTAGATGGGTTAAGAGGAATGGATTTTCGGACTACCTTGCAGGAGTATTCTACATCCATACCCCTCATTCGACCCTTATTGAATATCTGGCGGAGAGAAATTGAGCAATATTGCCGGCAACACGACATCCAGCCGCTGGAAGATGCCTCTAATCAGAGCCTTGAATTTACCCGTAACCGCATTCGGCATGAATTGATTCCTGTTTTACAGGAATATAACCCTCAAATCAAGGCCAGAATATGGACAATGAGTCGGGTAGTCAATGATCATTTGCGGGTAGTCAAACCGATTGTCGAAAATACTTTGAACGAAGTCTGTGTGGAACGACGACAAGGGCAGTGGTTATCTTTTTCAGCAGGAAAATTGAAGCAACTGCCCGAGGAAATGCTCAGCCTTGTGCTAAGAGAGGCTATCGCTGAGATCAAGCCCGCCTGTGAAAATATTGACTGGCAGAGTTTGAACCTTGCTGTTAACGAAATCCGTTCCGACCGGCGCACGGGTACGGTTCAAATAGGGGATGGGGTGGAACTTGTGTTTGCTCAGGAATGGATCTACTTGAAAGATGAAACTGCTGCTATTACCACGATGGAGTTACCGTCCATCCCACCGGATAGGGAATATGTGCTGGCCGGTGCAGGGGAGGTGAAAGTGGGGGATGAATGGCTTTTGCAAGCGGAGCTGCTTTTGCCGAATGCCCTTCCACCAACGTGGAAAGATAACCCCTTTGAAGCATGGCTGGATGCGGATAAAGTCCAATTTCCTTTAGTAATGCGTACATGGAAGCCGGGAGATCGTTTTCGCCCGCTGGGCATGAACAAAGGAAGCGTCAAAATCGCAGATTTTTTGAGCGAAAGAAAAGTACCGCGCCCGCAGCGTTTGAATTACCCGGTTGTCTTTTGTGGGGACAAGGTGGTATGGCTGCCCGGATTGCAGATCGCTGATGAATTTCGTCTTTTACAAAACACAAGGCGGATATTACACCTGAAGCTTAGCCGGGTTTAGTCGTTTTTTCGTCTAACTGGCTGAGCTGTTTCAATTTCATACTCACTTCGCGCCATTGGATTTTGGAAATTCCTAATTTTTGGCGCAAATGCTCACGATTCATATCTGATTTCCAGTCCCGCAAGGCACAAGTCCAGCGGCACATATCAAAAGAAAGATGTTTTTCAAGGCCGGCTTCCTCCCCAATATCTTCCAATAGATACTCCAAACGTCTGGGTGACCATGGAAAGATGACATCTTTGGGTTGATATTGGATGAGATATTCCTGATAAGCGGCAACCCATTCTTCCGGCAGGGGGATCTTGCGTTCTTTGTACCGGTTACGCGGACTGGCGTAGCGAACAAACAGGATGGGACCGCCCGGTGCTTCTAAATCAATATGGTTTGTCTGGATGGACAGACACTCGCCTTTCTTAATCCCGGTTGAAAGTAACAGAAGTAATAAGGTATAAGGACGGGCATCCGGTTTTTTGGCAGCACGATACCCATTGGCAACTTCCAGTACCTTCTCTACTTCCTCGTCCGTTAAGACGGTGGGTAGGGGACTGATCACCGATTGCTGCACCACTTTTTCAGCCGGGTCAACCAGAATACGGCCGGATTGGTGCAGCCAGCGGAAGAAGGACTTTATTGAGGTTATCCTTCTTGAAAGACTTTTCGGGCTGCAGGGTACACCGCGGCCCTGTTGCAGCCAGTTGAGAAAATTGTTCAAATCACGGGTGCTAATGGCGCCGATTGCGCGATCTGGCGGCAAATAACCGGCAAGCAGTTGTAAATCGTTTTGAAACGCTCTAACCGTGTATGGAGATTTGCCCTGATCAAGCAAATAAATTTCCCATGAACGGATAGCGGGCAGTAAGGGAGTTTGGGAGGTGATGTGAATGGATGGTGAAGATTCGGAAGACATAGTCCACGATCCCCTTTGATTTTCGTATAGCCTATTCTGCAATGAGTGTACAACAGAACTCGGCGAAAGTCAAATCATTTTTTACCGGGCAGGCAGAACTATTTGACCTGATAGGCTTCCGTAAGAATTGCTTGAACGCGTTCCTGAATGGGGATCAACACCTGAGCGCCGGTATCGGTGGTGTAATGCCATACATCTGAGGGGCCTATGGCATACCGATTAATCTTTTCGGGGTTGGATACCAGTCCCGGTGCGAAGCCGGCCAGTTTCAATGCCAGATCGAGAGGGATGTCCGTTTCGACATTACTCCGAAATTCCTGGTATAACTGGGGCGCTTTGGATATGGCATCCAGACTCATCAACTTCTTAAAGACCGCCAGCATGACTTCTTGGGCGCGGCGGGTGCGGTCGAAATCGCTGGAGCTGTAGCGTGAACGAACATACCATAGGGCGGTTTCACCGTTCATGTAAACCCGGCCGGGTCCAACCGAACAGTAACCATTAACGGCCTGGGGCAATTTGCAGGTATCGGTGAGGTTTCTGGCTGTTTCTACCTCTATCCCGCCCAACCGGTCAATGATATTGATAAACCCTTGAAAATTGGTCATCACATAATATTCGGGCTTAATGCCAAAGTTATTCTGGAAGGTGGCTTGAGTGAGTGAAAAACCGCCAAATTGCTGGGAAGTGTTGATTCTCTGCTGACCGACACCGGGGATTTCTACATACAAATCACGCGGAAAGGAAACCATGCTGACCGCCCCGGTTCGAGTGTTGACGATGGTTAGAATGATTACATCTGTACGGAAACCGGCATTTGGACGCCAATCTGAACCAAGAATCAGGATACTGATGGTGTCTGCCGGTTGAACAAGCGGGGGAGGTGTGCTTTGTTGTTCTGGGGCGGGTGTGAGAGCGGGAGGTGTGGATTCTTGTGCATCAGGCGTCGGAGTTGGCGCAAGCGGCATAAAAGGGGTAGGAGTTGGCGGTGCGTTTGGGTCCTGGGTAACAATGCGTTGAGCAACAGCCCGCGGACTGGGCTGGCCGCTAAAGTTGGAAACCGGCAAGTTGCATGCCGCAGTAATAATCAGAATTAAGACCACTAACCAAAAAAATTTTCGCATTCCAATTTCCTCAAGGGGTAACGGTTGTTTCTGTGACGGTTGGTTCAGGTGTGTTTGTTAAAGAGGGTGCAGGAGTATCTGTATCCGTAGGTGTAGACGTTGCAGTGGAAGTAAAGGTTCCGCTGGGAATTGGGGTGGGGGTTTGGGTGGGTGGAGGTAAAGGGCTAGGGGTAGTTGATGGTGGAGGGGTATGAGTGGCGCTGGGAAGGACGGGCTGAGTAGGTTGTGGCTGCTCCGGCATATCCGTAAATGTACTGGTTGCGACGTTAGGAACGTAAAGCCGTTGCCCGGCCCGAATATAATCGCTCCACAGGCAGTTCGCCACTTTCAATTCCCACACCGAAACCCGGTAAAGGCCGCTTATACGGGTTAATGTATCTCCCGGTTTGACGGTGTAACGCACCCATCCTCTGGGTGGGGCACAACGGGCGGCGGTGGGTGAAACGGTTAGCGAAATGGTGGAAAAAGGCGTTAGGGTTAAGGTATTGTGCGGAGGCAAGAAGATTCGCGCACCTGTTATGCTGATTGTGGATGATAAGCAGTTGGCTGCCAGTAAATCCTGAAGGGTAATACCGTGCTGGTTGGCCAGTTCAGCCAGAGTATCTCCGGCCTGGACAATATAGGCTTGCCAGCCGTCGGGCGGGGGACAGGTGGTTTGAGTCGGGGGAAGAAGGGTATTGGTGGCAATGTCTACGGTGGGAGATTGAATTTGTCCGATTGGAGTAAGGTTGGGTGGAGGCAGGGTTGGGAAAGGTGAGGGTGTTGGTGTAACAAGGAACTGGCCTTCAGACAGGCTGGCAATCATTGCTCCAATGACGAGTAAGACCAGAGCAAATGAGGTGAATACGGGAAGGGAACCGCGTAAAACTCGATTCATCTAGGAAACCAGAGCGGTTGTGCTAAAGGCGGGAGTTTTGACCGGCAATAAGATACTGAAGGTTGAGGTTTTTTCCCCGTCACTTTCCACCCAAATTCTGCCACCGTGCGCTTCGACCAATGTCTTGGCAATCGAAAGCCCTACCCCAGTATCACCAATCCCTCGAATTGCTGGTGAGCCATTCTTGATGCGCCGAGAAAAAACGCGCGATAATTCGTCAGGTGAAATTCCACCACCTTCATCGGTAATCTGGAAGAGCACGAATAGGGTACTTTTCTCTCCCTGTTCGACTTTTACTTTCAAAGTTATATTGCCTTCTGGCGGGGTAGCACTACCAGCATTTTGAAGCAGGTGGATAAGAACCTGATGGAGCGCATCCCGATCGGCATAAAAGGTTGGTAAATCGGGGGGAATATCCACCAGCAGGTTGATCTCTTTCTCCCGCAGCAAATCCGACATATCCGTAATGGCCTGATCCAAAAGAGTTTCCACATCGAGCGGCTGCGGGGCTAACTCAATTGGACTGATATTAAATACTGAAGTTTGCAATAAATCGTCCAGCAAGGTTTGCATTCGATCCGAAGAAGAACGGATTCGTTCAAGGAATTTGCGTTGCTGCTGGGTGAGGTTGCCGGTTGTTTCGTTGATTAATAAATCGGTATAGCCGATCACAGATGAGACGGGCTGGCGCAATTCTTGAATGATGGAAAGAACGGCCTCGGAATCTTTGACGTTGATATCCGTACTTTGTCCCGAAGTGGATTGAAGTTCAACAATGCGCATGTTCGCATTGGCGAGGGCATTCTGCAGGCGGGCTACTTCCTCAAGGGCCTGTCTCAATTCTCGTTCGAGATGTTCGACTTCTGATGAGGCTACAGCCTTACCCTTGAGATCTCTCAATGCGTCCCGCAAAGAGCGGTTCTCGGTTTCCAATCGCTGAATGGTTTCCTGAGCTTCGCGCTGAATGGCAAGCAGTCCGGCAATTTCCAATGCAGATTCACCATTGGGTGATGCTGAAATGTTGAGGTCTGCTGCGGGCTGGCGAGTCTCGATCAATTTCTGTTCCAGGGTTTTGATTTGTTCTTGCGAGAGTTTTAATTGCTCCTGCAAGGCCTGGAGATTTTTTTCTTTATTCTCCTCCTCCAATATTTTTGTAATGAATTCTGAAAGGTTATCGGTAATGGTTGTGAGGAGAACCTGCTCTTCAACCGTCCATTGGTGTTTTGAGTAAGGAGTGAATAAAAGAATGGCCCTCTTACCATCCGTTAAGTCTGGAATAGGGGAGAGGAGAACATGGCCGGGAACAGCCAGCCCAACTGCTTTTGTGAGAGAAAGCAAGTCTTGTGGCTGGTTCTCATCTTCGGCGATAATTTTCAGGGCTTTTCCTTTTTGCAGTGAATTACTAATCAGCGGACAGTTTTCTGCTTCTAACTGTAAAGGAGGTAAAGCCTCATCGCGAATCAGGTCATAGCCGGCTTCGAGGAGAATTGGGCGGTATGGATTTTCCTGTCTAATAAGGAAAGTTAAATCGGAAGAAAAGGTCTTACCGATGGCAGTGGTAAGCAGAGTAATTGCTTCTTGAGACGCTCTGGTTGTCGTCAGGTGCAGCCAGGGGAGTATGAGGCGGCTTTCGGCCGATGGGCTTCGGAGTGGTTTTGACTCCGGTTTTACCTCTGGTTGGATTGGAGGCGTGACTGCCGCCTGTACCAGTAACTTTCCAATTGAAGGAAGCAACGGAAAGGCACACAATAACGCCAGCCGCATAGTGGCAGAAAAATTACCTTCATTTGGCAGGTTAAACAAACTGGCAAGTGAGCCTGCAAATATGATTAGGAAAAACGACAGTCCGGTTTCCCAAAGTTTGTGTCTGGAGCCAATTAAGAGCAATAGCGAGAGGCTGACAACGATAAGATTTGCCAGTGACCAGATCCATTCAAGAGGAGACGAATTCAGCCCATTAGCCCGAAGGGTGAGATCAACGAAAAAGAGTATTAATGTGAGTAAAACAAGGGAAATTAAAGCCACATCTGCTCTGCGATGAGGATGAGAAAAGTTCCACATCCAGGCAGCAACGGCAATGGAAAGAAAGGTGATGGCTCGGTCAAGCGGAAAAAGAATAACTGGATTTGGGAGTAACTTCTGCCAGATTAACGCACTGAACAGGAAGAGAATCACCTGACCGGCGATAAGAATGAGAAAACCGGTGATTAATCGGCGGGTGATGGCTTGATTTTCAGGGGTGCGGAGTAAAACAGTGGTTTGTAAACCGGTGAGAATCGAAAACACCAGAATCAGATGAAAGATCAGATTCCCGGGTGGTTGTGTGATCAGGCTGAATATTTGAGTAATCACTGTGTTCATGGCATGGGATATTCAGATGAGATTATAGCATGGTCAGTATAGCAGGACAATTTGCCTTGAAGAGCAAATGATTTCCGAACCTTATGGCAGCGGAAAGGTGTCAATGCAAAATAGA
>DLXG01000192.1 GCA_003448875.1 Anaerolineaceae bacterium | reverse complement strand
ATGTGACTTCGATTCATAAATGCTGATTTTCCTTATTTGATGTTATGCAAGGGGCAAGCCAACGGTTTGCGTTAGCGGCGGTGGGGCGGGCTGGGATTCGGCTGGGGAGCAGGAAAAAGCCCGAAGCCAGAAAAATGCCTGAAAATTCGGCAGAATCCCACCAGTCGGCTGCACGCTTTGTTAGGTTTCGTTCTCGTCATCAAGACGTAATACTTGGGTAACATAATTTAGAAGTGAAACAGATTTCAAACCATTGATTTCTGTTCCATAATCTAAAGACTCTCCGTGCATTACTTGATGCCTGTTTAGTTCATTGAAAGATTTGTCTCTTTCGTTTTTTGAGGCAGAAATCGGAAGCGGCTGTGATAATGGCGACAATAAAGCATGTCTAAAAGTATCTGAAGCAATCGAATCTACATAAATAGCAGTGCTTGGCTTTTTCTCGCCACGTACACGCATAAACAAATACTGATTGATTACTTCATAACATACACCATCAGTCTGGGCTAAAAAAATGGGGATTGATAATTCGTATTCTCCACGCTTATGTGCGTTAAAAGCGGAATTAATAATCTTTGCTCTGTGGGGAAATTTGGCGGTAAACCTATTTTCAATGGATTGTAGATTTTCCCGAAAGTAATCAACAAGGGCGGTTTCTGCTTCTGTTGTATCTCCTTCATTCAATGCGTTTTCTAATTCCCACAGAAACGGCAAGGGCATTTCTAAGTCAAAAAACCAACCATGATTTCCAAGAGTCAATAACGCCACTTGTGTATGTTCTGGAAGCAAACGAAAACTTTCCAGAAAATTTTCCAACGCAGGACTTATTATATTCTCTATCTGAATACGAAAGTTAGAAAGAAGTGGTTGAGCGATATTTTCAAGGCTGAGGGATAAATTTTTCAACATATCGCTCGTCTGAATTTGAGTTTGCAAAACAGGTTCGATAGTCTTAATTAACTGCTGACGTATTTCCAGCATTGAAGATGCAACTTCTTGTAATTGGAAGTTTGCGTTAATTGCTTGTGAGAAGGCTTGCAGTGAGGAAAGAACGCCTGCTAACCCTGATAAGTCTGAATTATTTTTTGACATAATAAAATTTGCAAGGAAGAAACCTAACTATTAATTATACGGACTTCGGATATACCGCATTTTTGCCGTATAGCCAGTCCCAGAAGGCATGTTACACTGCGATGATGCTGGATTATCTAGATCCTCCAGCAGAAAACTAATCTCAAGGAAATTATATATTCGTCTTTAGAAAAAAACAAACGGCTGAGAGCGATCAATCCCATCCCAAAAGAACGATGCAAAGAATTTTAGGGAGAATCCAAGGACTGACTGTTAAACAAATTTCTCGCAAACTACTTGCGCACCAAAAAAGAATTTGCTAGAATAACGGCAGGAGCGTCCCACCCGGGCCCTCCGCCCCAATGTCGTCAACCGGCCACAACGCCCGTTGGACATGCGAAAGCATGGTTTCCAACGGGTTTTTTCGTTATCGGCTGGCGGACAAGCCGCCTTTCGGGTGCAACTCCCGGACAGCCACTTTCCACCGGCTACCAGGCCCGTGGATGGGACTTTAACAGGCAGACGGTTCACGCCCTCCGGCGTCCACTGGGACAGGTATCTTTCGTTCCCCAACCCGGCGGGAGAGGCCGTTCTCTCCCTTCGCGCTGGGGAACGAAAGGAGGTGAGGTAGATGTGAACCTGATCCAAATCATCCCCCTGCTGGTCATCTTTGCTGCGCTGCTGATTGTTTATGATATTGCGCAAAAGTATTTCATCTTTCGTTTGTTTCAAAAGGCGAAAGATGAGAAAGAGCGCGAGGCAATCATTGCGCTCCTGACGACCCGCAGGTGGCGGTAGTCCCCCCCGGAGACCGGCTACCAGGCCCGTCTCCAAATCTACCGCTCCGCACAAGTGCCTTTGTGCGGGTGCAAGTCCCGCAGGAGTGACCTTCCGAACCTTACCAATCCGCCCTCGCAGTCCCGCCGGTGCAGCTCCGGCAGGGCGACTTTGGCAGGCAGTATAAACAGGCGTCTCCCCACCCGGGAGATGTGTACGGAGAAGCGGAAACCGTGCAATTCACAATTCCGGCTCTGCCTGCCGGATGCCAAAACCCAAAATCCGTATCAGGAGGTGCGCCATGTAACCCCCAATTTTTTCAGGGGATGCGGGCGCAAACTCCGGCAAGACCGGGAACGGGTTGCGGCGTCCAAATCCCCCCGGCAGGGGACACCCATCCCCTGCCCGATGTCCAAATCCCGACCGGGCGGATAAATCCCGGACCGCACCTTACCAATTTCATACGGTTACAAACGCTCGCCTGCGTTCGTTTCCTTTCGGGCAGCCGCACCTGCCCGCCGACTCAATCCATTTCATTGGGTCGGCGGTGCGGCGCTGACCCGAAAGGAGGAATACCATGTACGACCCGATTGTAATTCGGCTGGAACTCACCATCGAGGACATCTGGTACATCCTGCAAGAGCGTGGTGAGGAGATCAAGAACCGCAGGGCTTTCATTGAGTACCTGCGGAAAAGCCTTCCGGACGCTTTGGATGCGCACCTGTACGATGAGGTCAAATATTTGACCAATGCGTACATTGACACCGAACAGTGTCCTCACCGGCGCACCCAAACCTACACCACCGGCGGGTATGACCTGATCGCCGGTCAGGTGTATGACGATGTGCGGGAAATCACCGTCTGCCTCGACTGCGGCGCACAGCTCGAAACCGAAACGGAGTAGAGCCATGCGTCCAGAAGCTGGCGAAATCGTCCACATCGGCAAAAGTACCTTCGTGATCACGATGGTGCATGACCTGGGTGATGACCGCTGGGTGGTCTGGCTGCGGCTGTTGGGGCGCGGCAAACGCCGTTACACCACCCACGCCTGGCGTTCTGCGAGCGGGCAAATCGTGTACGGCGAACCCCTGCTGGTCGTCCAATCTTCCCTGTAATGCCAAACCCCGCCGTGCCGGGGAGAACTATTCTCTCCCGGTGCGGCACGGCGTACCGGGGAAAGGAGATTTACCATGTTGCAGGAAGCCACACTCAAACGGCTGGAAAAGGGTCTGGTCGGCGCAGCCAGCGGGTTGATCAAGATCGTCTCCCGCATGAGCGGCAAAGCGCCGGACGGAAACACGGTAATTCTGTGGGAGATTTTCTCCCAACAGAGTAACCCCAAAGGAAATACTTACTTTGTGGGTTACAAACCGGCTACCGGCGAATGGCGCTGCACCTGCCCAGACTTCCAAAAGCGGGGGCATCAGACGCCCTGCAAGCACATCCTGCTGGCGCAGGTGGAATACCAGCAAAGGGTAGGTGGATGATGATAGAACTCTGGTTTCCACCCAAAACCCGCCCGTCTTTCGTCCTTGTTGACGAGGACGGTAATGATGAAGTCGGCGCCGAACTGACCGATGCAGAAGTGTACTGCGACCTGTGCAACGCCGACATTCCCCTGCGACCGGTACCGGTTGTGTCCGGCTATGCCCTGTGCCTCGAATGCCTGCCCAAGATCGAACCGAAGTGGGAGAGACAAGTCACCCCACTGCTCAAACTGATCTGGCAGACGCAAATGGCGAGCGAGTAACACTCCGGCAGGGCTGGGTAGCCCTGCCGTACCGAAAATTCCACTCCGCACAGTGCGCAAGCCGGTGCAAGTCCGGCGGAGTGATTTCAGCACCTTACCAATCGAATATCGGAAGCCCAAATCCCGCAGTCCTTCCTTCTCCCCCGCTGCACCGGGGCGTATCACAAGATACCGCCCTGGGGTGCAGACTGGGGCGAAGGAGGTTTACCATGCAGCAATTGACGCTTTTGAATGACGCGCATTCGAGCGCCGTCCAAGTCAAGCGGGCGGAGATGGTGCGTCAAAAACTCATCCGCATATGCGAGGAATTGAACGCGATTTACCACTCTCGCCCCACCGATAGACCCGCCATCAACAGCCAGTATGCCGCCGCTGACCTGTTGCGCCCGTTCCTCAGTCATCTCGACCATGAGGAATTCTGGGTTGTCCTGATGGACACCAAAAATCGGGTGCAAAAACTGGTGCAGTTGTACAAGGGTACGGTCAGCACTGCAAATGTGCGGGTTGCCGAAGTGTTCAGGATACCCATCATCGAGAACAGCCGCAGTATTTTGATAGCGCACAACCACCCCAGCGGCGACCCAACTCCCAGCCCGGAAGATGTCAATGTGACTCGCGACATTGTGAAGGCCGGGAAATTGTTGGAAATCGAGGTGCTTGACCACCTGGTGATTGGGAGTGGTGAGCGTTGGGTCAGTCTCAAAGAGCGCGGATTGGGCTTCTGATAGGATGCGGGCTACCCGCCCGCATACTTGCACACTCCACCTGACGAGTACTCCCGGTGCAACTCCGGGCAGGTGATTTCCCGCAGTGTACCCCACCAGGGTATAAGGGGCAGCACATTAACAACAGCATAAGCGGCGAACGGACAGGGTAAATCTCCCTGCCGCACGGTCTCCCTCTGCTCACGATGAGTAGATCGTGGTCGGAGCGAGGCCGTGCGGCGCTCCCCTGACGCAGCAGGGCAAAACACTTGATTTTGCTCCCGGCTGCGGACGGGAGCGGTTCAAAACCAAAAGGAGGTTTATCATGTCCAATCTATCCAATATCTTCACCCTGACCGGCTTTTCGCTGGAACAGGCCATCGAGCTGCTGGATCAGGAACTGCCCGCCGGTGCATACAAGGCACTGCCGGGTGCGGTTGACCTGACCGACATTGACCCG
>DLXG01000184.1 GCA_003448875.1 Anaerolineaceae bacterium | reverse complement strand
ATACCTCGGTAAGTCATGAATGGTTTCAACGTTTTCTCATGGGCGACCCACAATACAAAGATTTTTACATTACAGCAGATCCTGCTGACGAACGGCTCAAACAGGTTGTCCGTCCCCGCGCTTTACCCTTGCTGACCGAATTTCAATCGGCTGGCGGCAAAATCAATGTTTGGACGACTTTCAGTGCCGATCAGGTGGATTTAAATTACGGTAATCCCCTTGTCCTTCAAAAGATGACCGAGATTGTGCTGGAGTATATTCGCTACGGCGCTGAGTTTATCCGTCTGGACGCGATTGCCTACCTGTGGAAAGAGATTGGAACAACCTGTATTCATTTACCCCAGACGCATGCCATCGTTCAATTCTGGCGGTGTATGTTGAACGAAGTCGCTCCGTATGTGCGGATCATTACCGAAACAAACGTTCCACATCAGGAAAACATTTCCTATTTTGGAGACGGCACAAACGAAGCACACCTCGTCTATAATTTTGCCTTGCCACCCTTAGTTCTACATGCTGTTCAATTTCAAAATGCCCGCTATCTGAGCCGATGGGCGAGCGAACTAAATCTCCCTTCGGAGCAGACGGCCTTTTTTAATTTTCTGGCTTCACATGATGGTGTTGGGGTGAATCCGGTTCGGGGAATTTTACCAGAGGAAGAAATCAATCAACTGGTTACTATCATTCAGCAACTGGGAGGGTTAGTGAGCTATAAAGCCAACCCGGATGGAAGCCAATCCCCTTACGAATTGAATGTCAATTATTTTGATGCAATGGGAAGGGTGGATTCACCGATAACCGAGGATGAGATGATAGCCCGTTTCCTTACCGCCCAATCGGTATTGCTCACCCTGAAAGGTTTACCCGCGATTTATGTCCATTCGTTAATTGGATCACGCGGCTGGCGCGATGGGGTGTTTCTAACAGGCGCAAACCGAAGCATCAACCGCCAAAAACTTGCGGTAGAGGATGTTCTGGCGGAAATAAACGACTTGAACAGCCGGTGTGCAAAAATCTGGAATGGTTTTCAAAGAATGCTGAAAGTACGCCGTAAAGAGCGAGCCTTCGATTTGCAGGCTGCTCAACAGGTCTTCTTTGAGGATGAGCGAGTTTTTGCGCTGATGCGTTTCGACCCGCAAATGGAAAGAGATGTGTTTTGTGTGCACAATTTTTCTAATGAGATGGTTACTGTGAAGTTGCCCGATACGACGAATCGCTGGATGGATTTGTTGGTTACAACAGAAGAAGGTTACAGGCAGGCGATCAGCCTATTGCCCTATCAATATCGGTGGATGATAAGAAGTACTTCGTAGAAAGGGATGATCTAGATGAAAAATTCAAATTTGAGAATCGGTTTTGTTTCAACCCGTTTTGCCGGAACAGATGGAGTCAGCCTTGAAACCGAAAAATGGGCGGCTGTATTCGAACGGATGGGACATTCCTGTTTTTATTTTGCCGGTCTCTGTGATCGTCCGGCAGAAGTCAGTTATGTAGTACCCAATCTGTTTTTTCATCATCCAGAAATGGAAGAAATCCACGAAGAGGCATTCAACCAAACCATACGGTCGCCACGCCTGACGCGGCAGATGCAAGAATACAAAGCCTTTTTCAAAGATCATCTTCAAAGGTTCGTCAATCAATTTGAAATTGATCTGCTGGTAGCAGAAAATGCGCTTTCAATACCGGTCAATATACCTCTGGGTATGGCGATTTCAGAATTCATTGCAGAAACGGGCTTCCCGGTGATTGCTCATCACCACGATATGTACTGGGAACGCAAGCGATTCCTTGTGAATTGTGTGTGGGACTATCTGACGATGGCGTTTCCGCCGGCTTTTCCAAGTGTCAAGCATGTGGTGATCAACTCGGTGGCCGGTCAGCAGTTAAGTTTGAGGACGGGAGTTTCCTGTCGTATTGTGCCGAACGTGATGGATTTTGAAAGCCCGCCGCCAGCGCTGGATGATTATGCCCGATCCTTGAGGCAAGATTTAGGTCTTGGCGAACATGAAAAATTGATTCTGCAACCCACTCGGGTGGTTCAGCGCAAGGGAATTGAACACGCCATTGAACTGGTTTCTCGTTTGGAACTCCCAGCCCGACTGGTAATTTCCCACGCAGCGGGTGATGAAGGGAGGGAATACGAACATCGAGTAAGGGATTATGCGCAACGAATGGGAGTTAATACATTATTTGTATCAGACATCATTCGCGAAAAACGGGGTATCACAGCCGATGGACGTAAAATTTATACACTGTACGATGTTTATCCTCACGCAGATCTGGTTACCTATCCTTCTGAAATTGAAGGTTTTGGGAATGCGTTTTTAGAAGCCATCTATTTCAGACGCCCAATTGTAGTGAACCGTTACTCGATCTATGAAATAGACATCAAGCCAAAAGGGTTTCAGGTGATTGAGTTTGATGGGTTTATCACCGAACAATCTGTCAGGCTGGCGCGCCGTGCTTTAAAGGACAGTGGATTTGTAGAAGAGATGAGCCAGATAAATTATCGCGTTGCACGTAAACATTATTCCTTTTCTGTTTTGGAAATGCACCTGCGCGCTTTACTCGCTGAAATTTATGGGGTAAACCATGGTATATAATCA
>DLXG01000198.1 GCA_003448875.1 Anaerolineaceae bacterium | reverse complement strand
TTTACAATCGCCACCCAAAATGTGCCGCCGGCGCGCTGGCATGGGGTAAGCCTTTACCCGATGGATGGACGTACAGCGGATGTGATGTGGAGCGAGGAGCCGGAGCGGGTGCTGAGCGTGATCGAAGAAACCCGCAAGCAGCATACCCTGTTGGTCGTAGATGCTAACCCAGCCCATCCGCTATTTGGTCAATTATCCACTTCCCGGCCTGGAAGGATAAATCTAATTGTCACTTCTCCACGCGATGACGCCTTACTCCAGGCAAAGCGATTGGCCGATGAGCTGGGCCAGGAGGTCCAGTTAGTGCTCAACATGGCCCGCTCGCTGGCGGACCGGGCAGGCGCTCAGGCCGCAGTGACTTTGCCCTTCAATGAAAACTGGGCAAATGCACTCGATCCCCGCCTGTCGGATCCCATCCTCGAACTGATTTATCCAGGCTGGTCCAGGAGGTCAAAATGAACCGTCCTATACAATTCGTGATTGGTCTGGTAGCCCTGGTGCTGGCGCTCGGCGCAGGCTTTTACGGTCGTAACGCGTATTTAAAGGAAGTATCCACTGTACAGATCGCAGTGCCCGTACAGCCGATCGCTCCCTATACCCTGCTCTCACCCGACCTCTTTAGCCTACGGGAAGTTCCCCGGGCGATGCAGACTCTTCCGTATTTCCAAAACCCAGAAGAGATGAGTGGCCTGATCTCTACGGTCCAGCTTCCGGCCGGGTTGCCGGTTGCCAAAAGCCTGGCCGTCATGCCCGAAAGTTTTCGCCTGGCAGACGTTGAATTTGAAGTCGTTTCCATCCCGGTTGAGCCGGTCTCGGCAGTGGGCGGACAAATCCACATTGGCCAGCGCGTGAACCTGTATCAAATGATAGATCAAGATGAATCTGAAACCGCTGCAACCGACAAAATGAAAATCGAACAAAGGCTGCAGGTCAAGCAGATTGCCGCCGGCATCCTGGTTGTAGACGTGCGCTCATCTCAAGGTCTGGCTGCTGATTCCCTCCATGACCAGGAACAAGAGAGTGCGTCCCTTTCCGGCAGCCAGCAGGTAGAACAAACCCAAATTCTTACCCTGGCGCTGCCTCCCGATCAGGTCCAGGATGTTTTACGCGCGGTTGCCACAGCGAAAAAACAGGGAGGTCTATTATGGACAACGCTTGCCAGGCCATAACAACGCGCCCATCTCCTCCTCGTTTGGATGCGTTGAGCCAGACCGATCTGGAAATGATCGCCCGAGTGCGGGATGTCCTGGTGGCGCGAGCCATCAAACCACCCAGCTGGCGCGACGTCGATCCAGAGAAACGGCGTAAGTTTTTCGACGAAGTGCGCGGCGTACTGATCGAACAAGGCGGCGACAGGTCGAACATCAACCGGCGCGCTCAGATCATCACGGATGCCCTCTCCGGTGTGGGCTTGCTCGACCAACTGCTTCGTGACCCGTATGTGGAAGAGATCTTCGTGCGCAAAGGCGAAGTGGCGGTGGAATATGATGGGACATTTCACTATCTTGGAAGGTTGGCCGACGATCGCTATTTCGAAGATTTGTCCATCCATGTGGCGGATCAAGGCGGGGCAACGCTGCGCGGCGACCGTCCGGCGGTGCTGATCGACCTGCCCAACGGTGAGCGCTTTACCGCGATTGTTCCCAGGCTGTCCACTGAAGGCACAGCCATCAATATCCGCACCTTTGGCCGGCGAGTAAAAACGCTCGAAGAGATGGAACAGACCGGGACTTTTCGCAAGAAGGCCTTTGAGATGACCGGTTCGCTGACTGATCTTGCCGATCCCTCCTTGCGGCAGAGGATCGCCGGCTTGCAAAACGGACCAGATCGTTTCCTGGCCTGGATGGTGGCCACCCTATCAGGCAGCATCCTAGTAGCCGGCGAAATGGGCTCCGGGAAAACCACGCTGCTCAATGCGCTCTCCGGATTCTTGCCCACGTTGGCGCCTGTCGCAGCGCTGGAGACTTTCCGCGAATTGGACATCCAGCACCCTTTCCTGCTGCGCGCCGTTGCGCCGGCGGAACTGCCCGAAGGCACGCCCGGGGTAACTCTTGACTGGGTGCTTAACGTGATCTACACCCGCATGAATCCGGCCGCGGTACTGGTCGGAGAGGTGGTTGGCCCAGAGGCATTGCAATTTCTAAAAGCGACCTGCCTGGGCCGTAAAGCCATGACCACCATCCACGGCGGAACTGTGGAAGAAGCGCTGATGCGCCTGGAACAACTGACTCTGGCATCCGCTCCAGAACTCGGTCTGCCGGCCGTTCGCTCGATGGTCTCTATGGGCGTTGATGTCGTGGCTCTCATGGGCCGAGTTCACCGGGCCGGACGAGTAGAACGGTCACTGCAGGCTATCGCAGTGGTCAATGGCCTGGATGAGGATGGAGAGTACAAGTTGGATTTCCTTTACCGCGCTCAAAGCGAGCAGGCCAACCAGGTCCTTGGGCAGGCCTATCAGAATTTGGCAGGAGCGGGGCCATGAAAAGGTTCCGTCGCTGGTTCATTATCGCCATCCTGATTGCCTGTTCTTTGGCTTGCCTGGCATTTCTCTTTGTCAACGTGAATCGGGGGATTATGCTGCCGCAAGCAACCGCAGAGCCAACCCTAGAAACATTGGACTTGCGTGGTCAGGATGAAGAAATCTCGAAAGAGCTGCTCGGCGTGCCCTGGCAGGGATTGCGGTTTCTACCAACTGAGCAGGAATGGCGCTTTTACGGCTGGACAGGCGAAACGCGCCAGATCAAGTTCATGACAACCTTCGACCTGATCAAGGTCTACTACCTGCAAGCCGATGGCGACCTGACCTTCACCTGGGTAACCACCGGAGTCGAGATTCCGGGCTATGGCTACCAATCTGCCGAACTCTCAACGGTTCAACCGGGACAGATCGTAGCTGTGCGGCTATTCGGCAAACACGTTGGCCAGTGGGGCGTAGACTGGTCTGATTGTGACAGCGAGTACTGTCGCCTGGCCAACACCATCGATACGATGCTGATCCTGGATGACCAGGGCACCGGCTTGAGTAATGGATTTATCCGTCACGGTTGGGAGCCGCCAACTTACCCAATGTATGGTTTCCTGTGCTGGGCGATAGAGCCGGTGGTTGAACATCCAGTCCAGGTTTCGACCAGGTAGTGAGGATGGCAATGGTATCAGACGATCTTGAGGCGAGCGGGACCCGTCCGGCGCAACAGAAGTCACCCCAACGAGGGC
>DLXG01000067.1 GCA_003448875.1 Anaerolineaceae bacterium | reverse complement strand
GACAAGTTCGCCGGCGGCAAGGCACAGCCGTTTCCGGCCGTGGTGCCGGACGCACCGCTGCGAAACCCGGTCGCGATCTTCGCGAGCCCGGCGACGCAGTTCGTCTACGTGGCGGATGCCGGCAAGAACCATGTGGTCATTCTGGACGGTGAAGGAAACCTTGTGCGTGAGTTCGGCCGGCCGGGCGAGCCGCTCTTTGGGCGGCGGGCCGAGTTCCTGCCGCGCAAACTGGTGGTGGATGCCCGCAAGAACATCTACGTGATCAGCGAAGCCTCGGTCAATGGGGTGGTGCAGATGAGCAGCACCGGCCAGTTCATCGGTTACTTTGCGGCCAACACCGCCGAAATGTCGCTGAAGATGATCTTGCAGCGCATGTTCCTGACCCGCGAACAGCTGGAGCAGTTCATCAAAAATGAAGCCGCTTCGCCGTCCAACATCGCCATTGACCGGCGTTCGTTGATCTACACGGTTACCGCCGGCACATCGCCGCGCAAGAGTATCCGCAAGTTCACCATTGCCGGTAAAAACATCTTCCCGGATGCGATGGGTTCGCGCAATTTTCGGGATGTGCATATCAGTGATGAAGGGCTGCTGACTGCGGTGGACGCCAGCGGTGTAATTTACGAATATGTCGAAAACGGGACGCTGCTGTTTGTGTTCGGTGCGCCCGATCAGGGCGAACAACGGCGCGGCACCCTGCGCAACCCGACCGGTATTGCCCGTTACGGCGAACGCCTGTATGTATTGGATAAGGACAAAAACGCGCTGAGCGTCTTTCAGACGACTGCCTTTGCCCGGCTGGTGCATGAAGGCGTACGCCGCTACGTGGAGGGCTTTTACACCGAAGCCAAACCCTATTTTGAGGAAGTGCTGAATTATAACGGTTCTTTCATTATGACCTATCAGGCGATTGGGGATGCCTACTTCAAGGAAGGCAAATACGCCGAGGCCCTGACCGCCTACCGCTACGCCGAGGACCGCAAGGGCTACTCGGAAGCCTTTTGGGAATTGCGTAATGCCGTTTTGCAGCGCCAAATGGCGCCGTTTTTGGGAGTGCTGGTAGCACTGGGGGTGGTGCAGGGGGTTGGGCGGCGGCTCGACCGGCGTTACCGCTGGCTGGATCCGCTTCGCCGGGCAGTGGAATGGCTGCGAAGGTGGCGGCTGGTGGATGATTTCCTGTTCCTGTTCCGCTTCATTCGCCAGCCAGCGGATGGTTTTTATTACATCAAGCGCAATTTGCGCGGCTCGCTCGGCTTTGCACTGCTGCTCTACCTGTGGATCATCGCGGTGCGCCTGCTGACGCTCTACTGGACGGGCTTTATCTTCAACCCGTATGCCTCGGCAGCGGATGTGCCGGTGGCCAATGAGGTTATAACGCTGGTGATCGGGCTGGGCTTATGGAACATCGCCAATTACTTGATTTCGACCATCACAGACGGCGAGGGGCGTTTGCGGGATGTGTTCATCGCCAGCGCGTACAGTCTGTTCCCGTTTGCGCTGTTTGCCCTGCCGCTGGCCCTGCTTTCTAACCTGTTGACCCTCAATGAGATTTTCATTTACACCTTCAGCCGGGATTTGATTTATGCCTGGTGCGTGCTGATGCTCTTCATCATGGTGATGGAGATTCACAACTACTCATTTGTGGAGACGCTGCGCAACATCGCCCTGACGCTGTTCACCATGCTGATGTTCTTGCTGACGGCGTATATCTTCTTTGTGCTGTTCAATCAGCTGGCGGATTTCATTCGGGCAATCGTTCAGGAGGTAGGGCTGCGTGGCTGAGCGGATGGTTCGGGTGTGGCTGATATTCGTGCTGCTGGCGGGGCTGATCGGTTTGCCGGACGGAGAGGTGGGGGCGAATTGTTGCAGTGGAGATAATGCGCATAGCCATAATTGGGTATCACGGAGTACCCAACATTCAGCTGAAATCCCGCCGGACTTCTGGCAGGTGGGGGAGAACGAGACCTTTATTCTGTATGCTCATCCCTTAACGCTGGCCTTCAAAGTGCTGGATAAGCGCAGCGGTTATCTGTGGCATTCCAACCTTGACCAGCCTGCGCCGGGTGACCGCCTGAACCGATCGTGGACGGCTTTTGCCGACAGCGCCATCAGCATTGAGTATCTGGATGAGAAGGCAGTCAACAAGCGGGTTTCAATCACCAACGCCAGCGTAGTGGTTGAGTTCCATACAAATGGGGACGGATTTGATGCCTCTCTGCTGTTCAGCGAATTTGGGATCGGGATGACGCTCATTGTCCGCCTGGAAGCCGACGGCGTGCATGTGGAGATTCCCTTTTCCTCGATTCGACAGGATAATCCGGCCTACAAACTGGGCGTCCTCTATCTGTATCCGTTCATGGGGGCTACCCGCGCCGATGAGGTCAGCGGTTACATCCTGATCCCCGATGGCAGCGGTAGTCTGATTCCGTTGGCGGCTGCCACCAAAGCCCGCACCATGTTCTACGGGCGTTATTACGGCGCGGATCTGGGTATGATTGCCCAGTTACCGTTTGACCCCAACCTTAACCGCCCCTACCGCCTGAGCCTGCCGGTGATGGGCATGGTACACGGCGAGGGGCAGAACGCCTACCTGTCCATCGTCGAGGATGGTTCAGCCTACGCAGAATTGCACGTGCATCCATCCGGCATCATCACCAATTTCAATTTTGCCTACCATGCCTTCATTTACAACCAGAGTTACTTTCAGGCCACCAACCGCGCCGGGGCAGGGGTGACCACCCTGCAAAAAGAAACCAATGCCTTCGACATCAAAGTGCGTTATCGCTTTTTGAGCGGAGCGGAGAGCGATTATGTCGGCATGGCACGCAGTTACCAGCAATTTCTGCTGGAAAAGGGCTGGCTCAGGCCGCTGAGTCAAACCGCCAATCAGATCGGCCTGCATCTGGAGTTTTTGGGCGGGGATAAAGAAAAGGTGCTGCTGTGGGAGCGCATGATCCCAATGACCACCGTGGAGCAGATGCGCGCCATTATAGATGACCTGCAAATCGGGCGGGTGGAGGCAGTCTATTACGGCTGGCAGCCGCTGGGGGCGGCCAGTATGCTGCCTGATTCACTCCGCCTTGACCGGCGGCTGGGCAGCCTTTCGGAATTGCGCGCCCTTTCGGAGCAGTTGACGGCAAACGGCGGCCGGTTGTACCTGTATGCCGATCCGCAGGCTGCCCTGCGGGATGAGGGCGGTTACTCGCCGCGCCGTGATCTGGCCATGGCCATCACCGGCGTGTATATGTTGGGCTACAACCGTTACAAAGTCTCGTACTACCTGAACGCCGACTCGCTCACACAGCGGTTGACCCGGCTGGCGCGCCAGGCGGAGGAAAAACTGGCCTGCGGGCTGGCTTTGGATCAGGTTGGCACGATGCTGTACAGTGATTTTCGTACCACGCCGCCGCTTAACCGTCAGCAGTCGCTGGTTCGTTACCGCCAATTGCTGGAAGAACTGCCCGCGCCGCTGGCTTTTTACAATCCGAATGATTACGCTTTCAGCCGGATGCAGGCTTACTTCGATATGCCGCTGGATGACAGCGGTTACATCTTCACCATGCAGGACGTGCCGTTTTTGCAAATTGTGCTGGCCGGCTATGTGCCGTATTACGGGCCGCCGCTCAACTTTTCCTCCGACCCGCTTGGCGACCGCCTCAAGCACGCCGATTACGGCATTTACCCGTCCTTCTTCCTTTCGCACGAGGTTACCGCCAAAATCCTGAAAACTTCCTCCAGCTGGGTGTTTACTTCGGCTTATGCCCAGTGGGGCGATGAAGTCAAACAGACCTACGCGTGGCTGAATGACCTGCTTGCACCGGCGCTGGGTCAGCCGATCGTCGCCCGTCAAAAACTGGCGGAGGGGGTGTTTGCCACTACCTACGCCAACGGCTACCGGGTGATTGTCAACTACTCCAGCCAGCCCTATGCAATGAGCAGCGGACAGGTTGTGCCGGCGCGGGATGCGCGCGGTATGATGGGAGGCCGGCCGTGAATCTGGGAAAATGGTTGAGAAATGAAATTCCGCCTTCGGTGCGGGAGGCCCTGAGCGGTTACAGTTTTGTGCTGGTCTGGGTGATTGGCTTTGCCCTGTTTACGCTCTTCCCGCTGGTGGAAACCTTCCGCTACAGTCTGCATCAGGTGACGGTTACCGCAACCGGCATTGAGCTCACCTTTGTGCGCTGGGCCAACTACACCCGCGCCCTGTTTACCGACCCGACCTTTGTGCAGCTGGTGATCGAATACGCGCTGGAAACGCTGATTTCCACGCCGGTGGTGCTGATCTTTGCCATGATCATCGCGCTGTTTCTCAATCTGGATTTTCCGCTCAAAGGTGTTTTCCGTACTATCTTCTTCCTGCCGGTGATCATCACCAGCGGCCCGGTCATTCGCGAACTGATCGCTCAGGGGGTTGCTTCGGTGCCTCAGTTTGCCAATCTGGCAGCGGTTTCGCAATTTCTGCAAGACCTGCCGGTTTATTTGCGCAATCCCATCCAGTATCTCTTAACCTCGTTCATTATCATCTTCTGGTTTTCGGGCGTGCAGATTCTGATCTATCTGGCCAGTTTGCAAAAAATTGACCGCAGTGTGTATGAAGCAGCCGCCATGGATGGGGCGTCGGCATGGGTCTCTTTCTGGAAGATCACCCTGCCATCGCTTTCCACCACCACCGTCATCAATGCGGTCTACACCATCATCACGCTTTCCCATTTCTCCGAAAACAAGGTGGTACGCTACATTTATGGACAGACCTACGCCGTGCAGGGTGGAATCGGCTACGCCAGTGCGATGGCCTTTGTCTATTTTGGGGTGCTGATTCTATTGCTGTTGATTACCTACGCGGTTCTGCGCGGGGGAGGGAGGAGGTGAAGCCATGCTGAGCCGCTGGTTGCCGCGCTGGAATTACGAACGCATCCGTTCCTTCTTTTTTGGCAGCCGCACACATTACGGGCTGATCTTTTTACTGGTTCTCTACACTGTGCTGGTAGTGATTGCCTTTGTCTATCTCTACCCGCTCTTGTATATGTTCATCACCAGCATGAAAAGCCCGCAGGATCTGCTTAACCCGATGGTGCAATGGGTGCCGACTCAATTTTATGTGGAAAATTACCTCAAAGCCTTCCGCGTGTTGAATTACCCGCAGACCTTTCTCAACTCGCTGATCACCAGCCTGATTCCCTCTCTAATTCAAGCAGTGGTTTGTTCGCTGGTGGGCTATGGGCTGGCGCGTTTCCGCTTCCCCGGCAAACGTCTGATCTTTGCGCTGATGCTGGCCACGTTCATCATCCCCCCCCAGAATACCGTCCTGCCGCAGATGCTGACCTACCGCGAATACGGACTGTTGGGCAGTATCTACTCTCTGATTCTGCCGGCGGCGGTGGGGCAGGGTTTTAAGAGCGCCATTTTCATCCTGATCTTCTATCAATCCTTCAGTACCATCCCCAGAGTGCTGGAAGAATCGGCCCGCCTGGACGGGGCCTCGGAGTTGACTATCTTCCTGCGGATTGCACTGCCGAACGCACTGCCGGCCTATGTCGTGACGGTTCTGTTTTCAACGGTCTGGTACTGGAATGAAACCTTCCTGACGGTCATCTTTCTGGAAGGCGGCATCCAGACTCTGCCGATGCAGTTGAGCAAGTTTGTGCAGGCTTACGAGAATCTCTATCCACCGGGGGTGGTCAATATCTTTGACCGGATTAACGAAGCGGTTAAATTGAGCGGCACCTTCTTGAACATCGCGCCGCTGCTGGTGTTGTATTTCATCTTGCAGCGCTGGTTTGTCGAATCGGTGGAAAGGACGGGCGTAACCGGTGAATAAACCCGTTTTGATGGGATTGATTTTTGTGCTGGTGGCAACAGCAGGTTGCCTTCCGGCAGGTTCTGGGCCGCTGGCAGCACAAACGCCGCTTTCAACGATACCGCCGGCAAGCACCACCGCATCTCTACCAACCTTAACCCCAACGGAGATCATGATGCCTTCTCTGACACCCTCCCCAACCCCCGTCCCGACCATCGAGGAAGTCATCGAATACGAGATGAGGGGCTCGTTCGATTTCTTCTGGGAGCAGGCCAACAGCGACCCGGCCAGCCCCGGCTGCGGCTTGATTCGCGACCGTTACCCCGGTGCCGAGGGGATTGCCAGCATCGCCTCGGTTGGTTTTGGCCTGACGGCTTACCTGATCGGCGTGGAGAAGGGATACATCACCCGTGAGCAGGCCGCCGAGCGGGTCAACTGCACGCTGGATACCCTCTTGAACCTTGACCGCGTGGAGGGTTTTTATTACCACTTTCTCAACCTGCGCACCGGCAAGCGCGCCTGGAACAGCGAGGTTTCCAACATTGACACGGCCATCCTGATGATGGGTGTGCTTTCGGCAGGGGAGTACTTCGGCGGTGAGATTGCCGAGAAAGCCCGCCGTATTTATGAAGGAATCAACTGGAACTGGTTTGTGGATCAAAACCGCGATATGTTCTACATGGGTTATTACCCCGAAAAGGGCTTTGAAGGTCACTGGGATTTTTACGCCGAGCAGTTGATGATGTACATTCTGGCAGCCGGCTCGGAGACGTACCCGATAGACCCGGCCGTGTACTATGCCTTCACCCGTCATTATGTAACCTATGCCGGCGGCCAGCCCTTCATCCACTCGTGGTTTCACTCCATCTTCACCTACCAGTTCAGCCATGCCTGGATTGATTTTCGCAATTGGGTGGACCGCGACGGTGTCAACTGGTTTCAAAATTCGGTGGAGGCTTCGCAGGCGCATTACAATTATGCCGTGCGTATGCAAAACAAGTTCAAGACCATCGGCCCGATCGCGTGGGGATTGACCGCCTGCGACGGCCCGGACGGTTACGACGGGCGCTACGGCGCACCGCCTTCCGGCTACGACAACACCGTCCACCGCGTGGATGATACCGTTCCGCCGGCCGGGGCGATTGGCTCGATCATCTTCCTGCCCGAAGAGGCCAAACAGGCCATGCTGAATTATTACTCGATTGAACGGCTCAAAGGCCGCTATGGATTCAAGGATGCCTACAACCTCAGCCGCAACTGGTTTGCCAGCGATGTGATCGGCATTGACAAGGGCATTACGCTGCTGATGCTGGCCAATTACCAGAATGGTTTTGTCCACAATGTGATGATGCAAAACGAGGCAGTTCAACGAGGTTTGCAGCGTCTTGGTTTTGAGCAGGTGAGGGAGTAAAGGGATGACCACCATTCGCGACGTAGCCAAACGTGCCAAAGTCAGCGTAACGGCGGCTTCTTACGCACTCAACAACACTGGCACGATCAGTGAAGAAACCCGCCAGCGGGTGTTGAAAGCCGCCGCCGAGTTGAATTACTACCCCAATGCCTTTGCGCGCCACCTGAAAAAGCGCAAGACGCTCACGCTGGGGGTGTTCATCACCAGTTTTGGCGGGCAGTTTTACGAGGAAATTTTGGAGGGTATCCACCAGACAGTGTTGAATACCGAGTATGAATTGATTGTCTGCCCTCAGGCGCGCTCCCTGCGCAGGCTGCTGACGCAGCGGCAGGTGGACGGGGCGATTGTGTTCGACTACAAGGTCAAGAGCGAACTTCTACTCAAACTGGTTTCACCCAAGTTTCCGATTGTGGTCATGGACCGCCACATCGAACACGAGTGCATCCTGCCGCTGCTGCTGGATAATACGCAGGGTGTGCGTGAGGTGTTCGATCACCTGTACGAACAGGGCTGCCGGCGCATGGCTTTCATCGCCGGGGCGGTGGACTCGCTGGATAACACCGAACGCAAACAGACCTTTCTGGAAAAGGCGGCCGAGAAGGGTTTGAGTGTGCCGGTTTATCAGGGCAACTTTACCCGCCTGAGCGGTTATGACATTGGGCGTATGATGATTGCTGCCGGTGAATTGCCCGAAGCCGTTTTTTGTGCCAACGATCAGATGGCCATCGGTTTTATCGAGGCGATGAGAGAAGCCGGGCTGCGCGCCCCTCAGGATGCCGCGGTGGTCGGCTTTGATGATATTCTGATTGCCCGTTACATGCAGCCTTCGCTTTCCACAGTGGGGGCTTCGCGCTTTGAATGGGGCGCGCAGGCCGCCGGTCAGTTGATTCGCTTTCTGGAAGAAGGGCGGCCTTTCGAGCATGTGCGTATCCCCACCCATTTGATCGTGCGCGAATCCTCACGGCGCGCGCCGGGTAATTTCGACTCCAAAGGATAAACCCCATGGCCTTGTTTCAAATTCACTCCGGGCAGTTCTGGTACGACGGCCGGCCGCTGCTGATTCAGGCCGGTGAGTTTCATTACTTCCGCTCGCCGGCCGAGGCGTGGGCCGAGCGGCTGGCGCTGCTACAACGGGCCGGTTTTAATGCCGTCGCCAGTTATATCCCGTGGCTGTGGCACGAGGTTGAACCGGGCCAGCCCGACCTGACCGGCCAGACTCACCCGCAGCGCAATTTAGCC
>DLXG01000314.1 GCA_003448875.1 Anaerolineaceae bacterium | reverse complement strand
AAGTGGTGTTGCGCGCCCGCGAACTGGGGGTGGCTGATTTCTTCGTCAAGCCTCTGGATGCCGACACACTGACCGAGCGGATTGGGCGCGCTTTGGGGGAGTAAATTTTTTACGCCGTATTTAGACGGGCTTCACTCCGCCTTTACGGAAATTTTTGAACAAATCCGTTATCCTGAAACTAAGTTCTTCTGTGGGAGAGAACGATTGTGATTGTTTCGGTGGCGCAGGCTCAATTATATTTCCTTGCCCTGACCCGAATTTTAGCGATGATGATCGCTGTGCCGGTGCTGGGCGGGCAGTCCATTCCCTTGCAGGTGCGGATCGGTTTGGGCTTGATTCTGGCAGCCATTTTATTGCCGTGGCAGCCCCTTCCTCCACAGACGGAATGGATGGATGGACTGGCTTATGCAATTTTCGTTGCCCGTGAGGTACTCATCGGTACGCTGGCAGGGTTTGCTGCCCGCCTGACTTTTGGCGCGCTGCAAATTGCCGGCGAGGCGATGGGGCTGGGCAGCGGTTTTGCATCCAGCCGCCTGTTCAATCCTGCCATTGCGGAAAGTTCCACCGCGCTGGATCAATTTTTTATGATGGTGGTGATGCTCTATTTTCTGATTATTGACGGGCATCACCTGTTTTTGATTGGGGTCAAAAAGACCTTTGACATTTTGCCGTTGATGGCCCCGCTCCCGCTGGAGCGCATGGACGTCCTGATGCAAACCACCGCCCAGTTGATTCTGGCGGGTGTGCATCTGGCCCTGCCGGTGATGGCAGCCCTGTTTCTGACCGACCTGACCCTTGGTCTGCTGGCGCGGATTGCCCCGCAGGTACAGGTTTATTTCCTCGGTTTGCCGCTCAAAATTGGCGTTTCATTGATTGCGATGGGTATGGTGATTGTGGTCGGGCTGCCGCTGGTGGGCAACCTGTACCGCGAAATTGCCCCGCGGATGCTAGCTTTGATTGGGAACTAGGCCATGAGTAACAAAACCGAAGCCCCAACCCCGCGAAGAATTGAAGACGCCCGCAAAGAGGGTCAGGTTGCGCGCAGTCAGGAATTGAACACGGCGGTGCTTTTGCTGGCGGCGGCCTTTCTGCTGCGCGGGCCGGGCAAGGAAATCAACACCTCTTTTATGGCTTTGATTACCCAATCGCTGGCGCAAATTCCCAGCGCCGAAATCGGGGAAAAATGGCTTCTGCAATTCATGTACTCGATTGGCGTGCAGGTCTTACCGCCGCTTGGCTTGATGCTGTTTGCGCTGATGTTGACCGCCATCGCCGTGACGATGGGGCAAACCCGCTTTCTGTGGACGAGTAAAAAAATTGGCTTTGATTTCAAGCGGCTTAACCCGCTGAACGGGTTCAAGCGCATCTTCTCCCTGCGTGGTCTGGTGGAAATTGTGCGGGCTTTGCTCAAGTTGCTGGTGGTGGGCTGGGTGGCTTACAGTTACCTGCGCGGTCACATTGAGGATCTGGCTGTTTTACTGCAAACCGATTTCCGCAGCGCATTGAGCCTTTCGGCGGATCTGGCTGTCAACCTGATGCTGCGAGTGGGGGCGGTGTATCTGGTGCTGGCGGCTGCCGATTATGCCTATCAACGCTGGGATTGGCTGCGCAGCCTGCGCATGACCAAAGAGGAAATCAAAGAAGAATACAAACGGTCGGAAGGCGATCCCTTCCTGAAAAGCCGCATCCGCGCTCAGCAGCGTCGGATTGCCCGCAACCGCATGATGGCCAAGGTGCCCAAGGCAACCGTCGTGGTGACCAACCCCACCCATCTGGCGATAGCCATTGAATATCACGAAGGCATGAATGCGCCGCGGGTGGTTGCCAAGGGTGCTTTGCGTGTAGCCGAAAGAATAGTGGCGATTGCCCGCGAACACAATATTCCGATTGTGCAAAACATCCCGCTGGCGCGGGCGATGTACAAAACGATTGAGATTGATCAGGAAATTTCCCCGGATTTGTATCTGGCCATGGCGGAAGTGCTGGCGTATGTGTACCGCCTGCGCGGTCAGCGCCCGGCCCAGCCCCAAAGCGTGGGAGGATGAAAGTTAACCAATGACTACTGTAACGCGTGCTTCTAACCCGATGATTCAATCCCTGCAGAGTTTGCTGCGCTCCAAAGACATTGTCATGGCCTTCACGCTGGTGGTGATTGTCGGCCTGATGCTGGTGCCGCTGCCGCCTCTGCTGGTGGATTTGCTGATTGCGTTCAGCATTGCAGTATCCATTGGCATCATGCTGCTGACCATGTACATCCGTCAGCCGATGGAATTTTCAGCGTTCCCCACCGTTTTGCTGCTGGTTACCCTGCTGCGTATGGGCATCAACATCTCGGTCAGCCGCCTGATTTTGCTGAACGGTGAGGCCGGGGCCATCGTAGCCACCTTTGGCAACCTGATTGTCGGCGGCAATTATGTGGTCGGTTTTGTGATCTTTCTGATCCTGATGATCATCCAGTTTGTGGTCATCAACAGCGGTGCGGGACGGGTGGCCGAAGTGGCGGCGCGCTTTACCTTGGATGCCATGCCCGGCAAACAATTGGCTATTGACGCTGACCTGAACGCCGGTCTGATTGATGAAAGCGAAGCCCGCCAGCGCCGCAAAGCCATTGAAGCCGAAGCCGATTTTTACGGAGCCATGGACGGCGCCAGCAAGTTTGTGCGCGGCGATGCGATTGCCGCCATCATTATCATGCTGGTCAACATCATCGGCGGCTTTGTGATCGGTGTGGTGCAGCGCGGCCTGCCGTTAGGTGATGCCTTGCAAACCTATGTGTTGTTGACCATCGGTGCCGGCCTGGCTGTGCAGGTACCCGCTTTGCTGGTTTCGGCAGCGGCTGGTTTGATTGTGACCCGTTCAACCTCCGAATCCTCGCTGGGCAACGAACTTTTCGGGCAAATTTCCAATTTCAATGTGCTGGCGGTCGGCTCTATTCTGGTGGCGTTGATGATGTTTGTACCGGGACTGCCCAAACTGCCCTTTGGACTGATCAGCGTGGGGTTTGGGGTGGGGGCTTACTTTGTCAACAAAGCCCGGCTGGCCGAACAGGCCGCCCAAGTGATGACGACTGCTGCGCCGGCCATCAGTGAGCCGGAGACCCCTGAGCAGATGCTGGAAATGGTGGTGGTAGACCCGATTGAACTGGAAATCGGTTACGGGTTGGTGCCGCTGATCGAGGAAGAT
>DLXG01000020.1 GCA_003448875.1 Anaerolineaceae bacterium | reverse complement strand
AAAAAAATCAGCCGGCTGCCAGCCTGCCGGAAGGCGGCGCGCTGGCCGAGGTCAGCGTCCCCTTCACCGACACGCTATGGGACTTGCGGCGTCAGGACTGGTATTCCTATCGGTTGTACTACGGCACAACCTACTGGGTGGATCAAATCCAAACAGATAAAAACGGAAAAATCTGGTACCGCATCCGCGATGATAAATGGAAGATTTTCTTCTACGCCGATGCCACCCACCTGCGTCTGGTAAGCGAGGCGGATGTAGCCCCCCTTTCGGCAGATGTACCCCCCGCGGAAAAACGAATCGAAATCCACCTGCCCGAACAAATTGTGATCGCCTACGAGGGAAATCAGGCGGTGTTCATGGCGCGTACTTCTACGGGGGCGCGGTTCATTGACGGCGATTACCGCACCCCGCCGGGCACCTACATCACCAACCGCAAGCGGCCTTCCCGGCACATGGCCGCTGGCGACCGGGCTGCCCCTAACAGTTATGATCTGCCCGGTGTGCCGTGGGTCTGCTACCTGATGGACAACGGCATCTCGTTTCACGGCACCTACTGGCACAACAATTTTGGCAGGCCGCGCAGTCACGGCTGCATCAACCTTTCCATTCCCGATTCACGCTGGGTCTACCGCTGGACGTACCCGCCGGTGCCTCTACAAACGGTGACGCTGAACGAAAAAACCGGTACAATGGTTAAGGTGATTGACAAGCCAATGGCTTGACCGTCACCCGGTTACTTACCATTCAGCCTGCCCCGGAGGTAATGACATGCCCCAGCCGCTTTTTGCAGGTTTGGTTGTTGACGAAAACGATCAGGTTGTAGAAACCGCCATGGTCGGCTCGGAGCCGATGTACGTGGTCAACGATGCCGGTTTTCGCCGTCACATTCCTGCCGAGTATGTGGATCGGCAGGTACTCAATTTTCTCAAAGAACAGATCAGCGGGCATGAGGATCTGCTCACCGAACAGACCGCCAAAATGCTCGGTCAGGATGATATTTTCTCCAAAGCCATCATCGAAAAGCAATTCCGCAACATTGACCAGCAGTTCGAACAGTTGCTCAAAACCGGCATTCCCGAAGAAGGCCGCGCCTACATGGGCATGATGGGCTTTCGCATCGTCATCAATTTTCATGGTGATGTAATTCGGATTGACCAGCCCGGCCTGATCACCGGTGAGGACGAGGGAGAATGATTCTGAAAAAATGTTTACATACCTGCCTCTTTTTCCGATGAAAATCTAACAGGGATTGGGTAAAATGAGGACACTGGCAAAGTTTACCGGCCTGCGAGTGGAGGAAGAAGATGACACCCGACAACATCATTGATGTAAGCGAAGCCGATTTCGAATATGAAGTGATCGAATATTCCCAAAACACCCCCGTGGTGGTGGACTTTTGGGCGGCCTGGTGCCAGCCCTGCAAAGTGCTGGCCCCCATGCTGGAAAAATTGATCAAAGAAACTGCCGGCGCAATCCGCCTAGCGCGGGTCAATGTGGATGAAAACCCCAATCTGGCCATTCGCTTCGGGGTACGCAGTATTCCGGCAGTTAAGGCGTTTAGCGGTGGTCAAATTGTGGGTGAATTTACCGGTGTGCAGCCCGAGTCTCGCTTACGCGAATTTCTCAGCCGTATCCAGCCGCCCAGCCCGGCCGGTCTGGCACTGGAACATGCCCTCAGCCTGCTCAATCAGGAACAATGGGCCGAAGCCGAACCGATTTTACGCGAAGTGCTGGAACAGATGCCCGGCCATCCGCCCGCCCTGCTGGGACTGGCGCGCGCTCTGCTGGCGCAGGGCAAAGCCCGCGAAGCGCACAATATCCTTTCGGCTTTTCCCGCCAGCCGCGAATTTTCCAGCGCTCAAGCCCTGCTGCCGCTAGCCGAGGCAATGGAAGAACTGCGCCGCCACCAGCCGGGTGAAGAACCGGATGAACAGAGCGCCGCTTACTGGAACGCTATCCGGTTGGCTGCCCGCGGGCGCATTCCGCTGGCGCTGGATGGCCTGTTAGATTTGCTGCGTCAGGATCGCCGCAACGAACTGGTGCGGTTGACCATCCTCAGCCTGCTGGAAGTACTGGGCGATGAGAATCCGCAAACCCGCAGTTACCGCCGCGAACTGGCCAGTATCCTGTTCTAAAACCTCTTAACCCTCAAATCAAATGCCCTGGCCGGGCAAAGACTTCCCGGCCGGGGTTTTGTTATTGCTGCGCGTTTGCTTCAAATCCCTGCAAGATTTGAACCTCCCACAAATTATGCGCGATACATTCGGGGGAGGTCAGTTTGGCTTTACTTATCTTCTCAGGGTCAACAGAGCCCAGGTAGTCGGGTCGGTCAGGCGGCGGTTGGGCACCATCGAAACCATGCTCTGCTGCACGTTTTCACCTTCTTTGTCGTTGTCCGAAACCGAGACGGCAAAACCGTAACGCTGCCCGTCACCCGGCGTGATGCCGAACAGACTCCACGGGATAGCCACCTCAATGCGATACAAACCGGAGCCACCCTCCGAGGCAATCTTCACCTCACTTTTCGTGCCGGCCTTGCCGGTGGGGTAGTACAGGTAGGCCTCTTTATCACCACTGACCGAGCCCTTACCGGGCGAAATGACCAACTGGTAATCATCCGCGTTCAACTCGCGCGAGTTGAGGTCGCCCAGCAAATCCACATCAAAGAGCAGTTCAATCGTATCGCCCTTGTAGAGGTCAATTCCGCTGGCGTTCTGCACGTATTGATCGTCAATTACCTTGACTGCCAGATACAGGTAGGTGTTATCCCAGCCGATGCGGAACGAACCTTCCAGATCCTCTTTGCCGGTGTGATTTTCCTTGCCGAAAACCACCAGTTTCATCGGATAGGCAGTGGTTTTCCATTCATCCCAAACCCCGTCAAGCTTGGGGGCTTCGCTCAGGAAAGGCGCAACGTAACTGCCCGCCGCGCGCAGTGCAGCCGTGCTGGTCACGGTTGGAGAAGGGGGCGGCAGGGTCGGCTGTACGGCAGTGCTGGTCGGCAGCGGTGTAGGCGCAGGCGGTGTGTCTGTATTTATAACCACTTGCGGGGTTGCCGATGGCAGCGGGGAGGGAATGACCACCTGAGTCTGCACCAGTTCAAACAGGGCGGTCATCGTGCGGTTGGGGGTGGGTTCAGCCGGTGTGGCTGCCGGCTGACGGCCGGGCAAATTACATGCCAGTGCCACCAGCAGCAGCATCAACAACGCTGAGCCAATCGAAAGCATTCTTTTCATAAGGGACTCCTTTCTCCTCCGGGGCGGCAAACCATTCCTGAATTGCAATGGCTATTAATATTCTACGCTATAATTGATTTGTATCTCAATAGCAATCTTCTTGAGAAGACCCCAAATTGAGTGAACCGGCTGTTTCCGCACCTCACCTTGAAATCCGCGTGGTGGTTTTTACCCTGCAGGAAAGCCGCCTGAAGGTTTTATTGATTCCGGCATCAGACTCCCAGTTTTCGG
>DLXG01000107.1 GCA_003448875.1 Anaerolineaceae bacterium | reverse complement strand
GTTGTGATCGTTATTTTGGCATTGCTCGGCCCGGCCATCGGCAACATCTTCTCCAACATCATGAATGCTATCTAGCAACCCATCCACCAATGCATCACAATATAACCCCCTCAAGTTGAGGGGGTTATATTTTACGCAAATATTAACGGCGGGAATATCTTTTGTTTTGTAAGGCATTTGTAATTAATAAGTCTTGCATTAGATGTTGATATAGTTATAATGATGTTTAGATTTAGTATGTATTTAGTTATGAGCAGAAAGGAGGTGAACAGTCATGTTATTCGCTCCCAAAGAAAAAGCCCAAGGCCTGGTTGAATACGCGTTAATTCTTGTTTTGGTTGCTGTCGTTGTGATCGTTATTTTGGCATTGCTCGGCCCGGCCATCGGCAACATCTTCTCCAACATCATGAATGCTATCTAATCCAACATCAACACACATTTCAGCACATTCTGATAAACCCTGCCAGAGCAGGGTTTATCTATTAATTGCATACCGAACTTTCAAAAGTAATAAGTAATTTACTTGCGATAATCCTTGCACATTTTTATTGATATTATATAATGGTGATATAGTCAAATGCTTTTGATGTTTTTATTGGCATTTTTCTGATCCAAAATTCCTTACACCCATTCCCAAAAAATTATGCACATTTCAAAATTCATATCTCAACTCAGGAGGAATTTCCATGGCCGCTAAAGGTAAAAGAGGTGGGCAAATCATCATCCTGGTGGCTCTAATTTTGATCTTTGCAGTCGGTGCTGTTTATTTGTGGCTGCAAATGCAACAACAACAGAGCGCACAACCCTTACCCACAACAGAACCAGCCAAACAGATGATTCAAATAGTCATCACAACTCAATTCATCGCCCGTGGCGAAGAGATCACCGGAGAAAAAGTGATGATGATTGACTATCCCGCCGAATCGTATGTCGAAGGCACCTTTATCCGAGACATTCAATCGGTGATCGGAAGCCGTGCAAGGTATGACCTACAACCCAGCGTTCCACTAACCAAGGCAGTTTTGATTGAACCAGCCGGTGGCTCGGTGGCATCCTTTGATGTACCAAAGGATTTTGTTGCCATGCCAATCCCGGCTACCCGGCTTACCTCCGTAGACAATTCCCTCGCCCCCGGCGATCATGTCATGGTTATCGGTTGTATGCTGCTGGTGGACGTGGATACCCAGTTCCAGTCTAAACTGCCCAATCTGGTTGGTGCAGTGGAAAGGCCGGGCGCTCCTGGCGGTGAAAACGCTGGCCCCGAACGGGCTTCTGCTGGAATTATACCCCCAGCCGGTGGTGCTACTGAAGGAAGAGCGCAATTGGATCCGACCCTCAACCTGCCACTTTACATTGTCCCATCCGAACCTCAGCGGCCTCGACTTGTTTGCCAGACCGTTATCCAAGATGCAGTCGTGCTAAGAACAGGTCAGGAATCCCAGCCTCAGGTTCAACCCACCCCAATTCCACAGGAACAACAGCAGCAGGGTGCGCAACCAGCACCGGTTCAGGGAGTTGGTGAACCTTTCCCCATCACTCTGGTTGTCAGCCCGCAAGATGCTGTTGCCTTGAATTACATGCTGCTTAGTGAAGTAACTCTCAACCTGGCACTTCGCAATCCTACCGATACCAAACCTATCGTCACCGATGCCGTTACTCAGCAGTATCTGATGGATCAGAAGAACATCCCGCTGCCTGCCAAGTTGCCTTACGCCATAGAACCCCGCGTGGATAAGCTGAAGATGCCTGATCTCGGCCCCACTCCCATTCCGGTTCAGTAAAGCAATAACCGGCAAAAATGATTACAGGTTCGATTAGGAGAATGTATGCCTGATAAGGAAATGGTTCGAGTCATTATCGTAGACGACAACAGCGACACCCGCAAAGTCATTAATGATTTGATCAGGTTCGAAGAGAGCATCGAAGTGGTCGGCTTTGCGGGCAACGGCGAAGAAGCCATCCGGCTTGCTCAGGAAACCAAGCCGGATGTGGCAATTATGGACATCAACATGCCAGATATGGATGGAATCACCGCCACCGAGAGGATACGCAAAAAAGTTCCTTTCACACGGGTGGTCATCCTCACAGTCCAGAATGACCCGAATTATATGCGCCGGGCAATGATTGCCGGGGCTACGGATTTCCTTAGCAAACCTCCTAATCCTGATGATTTGATTACCGCCATTCTCAGAGCCGGTCAAATGGCAGCCGAAGACCGCAAAAAAGCAGCGGCAGTCTTACCGGCCTACAACCTCGATGCAGCCCAGGCCGGCTCCTCCCCCGTAATCCAAAAAGGAAAAATTATCACTGTTTACAGCCCCAAGGGAGGAGTCGGCTGCACAACCATTGCTACAAATCTGGCAATAGCACTGAAGAAAACTGATAACAAAGTGCTGATCGTGGATGATGATCTCCAATTTGGTGATGTGACCGTCTTTCTCAATGAACAAGGCCGAAACAGTTTATACGACCTCACCAGGCGCGCCGAGGAATTAGACCCTGAGATCATTGAAGAAGTGGTCACCACCCATAAAACATCTGGTATCCACATTCTCTCCTGCCCGCCCAGCCCGGAGCTTGCCGAAACCATAACTGCTGAGCAATTCAAGCTAACCTTGCAATTTCTTCAACAGATGTATAACTTTATCATTGTGGATACAGCCTCCTACTTGACTGAGACGGTACAGGCCGCTTTAGAGGTTTCAGATTACATCTTATTGATCACCACCCAGGATATTCCCGCCTTACGCAGTTGCAGCGTTTTCCTTTCCATTGCCAACGAATCAAAAATTATTGACCGCGTTCTTTTCGTCTTGAATCGTTTCGACAATCGCTTAAAATTAACTGCAGAAACGATCAGCGAAAGACTTCACCATCCAGTCATTGGCTCAATCGTTCTGGATGATAGAAACATTCCCTACTCGGTCAATCGCGGAACACCCTTTGTGTTGGAAAACCCGAACCTGCTGGCAAGCCGCAATATTCACAACCTTGTTGACCAGATCCACAAAAGGATCCAACAGGATGAAACCACTGCTCCAGAGAGAGAACTGGTTGGAAGAAAGTAAAGGTAATTTAGGGGAGATTTAGCTATGTCAATCTTAAAACGAATTCAAGGCGATCAACCTCCAACTCCGGGAGGAGCGGGAAAAACACCCACCGGTCCTACACCCCCCTCAACAATTCCGCCGCGGCGGGTTGGCGCTCCTATGCCCACGACGCAGGATACCTATCAGGATCTGAAGGTACGCGTGCAGAATAAATTGCTTTCCAATCTGGATAGCAACATGGACGTAACCCGAACGGCAGAGGTGCGCCGAACCATTCAGGAGCTGTTTGAGCAAATCCTCAACGAAGAAAACATTGTACTCTCCCGCCCTGAAAAGGCGAGAATGTACGAACAGATTGCCGCTGAAATTCTTGGGTTTGGACCTCTCCAACCGCTACTGGATGATGACAGCATTACAGAAATCATGGTCAACGGTGCAAAGAATGTCTATGTCGAGCGACGCGGTAAAATTCAACGGGCACCCATCACCTTTGAAAATAACGAACACGTGATGCGGATTATTGAGCGCATTGTTGCGCCCTTGGGCAGACGTATTGATGAGTCGTCTCCGTATGTGGATGCCCGCTTACCGGATGGCTCTCGCGTCAATGCGGTTATTCCTCCTATTTCATTGGTTGGACCAGTTCTGACCATTCGTAAATTTGCCCGCAACCCCATCACAGTAGACCAATTGATTCAATTTGGCTCCATCACTCCTGAAGCAATTCAACTTTTGGATGCCTGCGTCAAGGCCAGATTAAACATCGTTATTTCTGGTGGTACAGGTTCCGGTAAAACCACCCTGCTGAACGTCCTCTCTGGTTTCATCCCCGCCGACGAACGCATTATTACAATCGAAAACGCCGCCGAGCTCCAACTCCGTCAGGAGCACGTTGTCACCCTCGAATCGCGTCCCCCCAATATTGAAGGGCGCGGAGAGATAACCATCCGCCAGTTAGTGATCAACTCGTTGCGTATGCGTCCTGACCGCATCATCGTCGGTGAGATTCGTGATGAGGCCGCTCTGGACATGCTCCAGGCCATGAACACCGGTCATGACGGCTCAATGACCACCCTCCACTCAAACAGCCCGCGCGATACTCTATCCCGTCTGGAAACAATGGTAATGATGGCCGGCATGGACCTGCCAGTACGAGCCATCCGAGAACAGGTATCCTCCGCTATTGATGTGATCGTCCATCAAGAACGCCTCCGAGACGGCACGCGCAAGGTAGTCAACATCTGCGAGGTATCCGGCATGGAGGGTGATGTGATTACCATGACTGACATTTACCAGTTTGAACAGGCTGGCTACGAAAACGGCAAAGTCATCGGGCGTCTGCGCCCGACCGGCTTGCGCCCCAGATTTTACGAGAAGATAGAAGCAGCCGGTATTCATCTCCCGCCCTCATTGTGGGGCATGGGCGAAGCTCGCCGAAGATAAGTTGCTTTTTTGCCAAATGGTTTATGACTATGCCAGAAAGCAGGTGAACCTATGATATTCAGCCCAACCATGGTTTTGCTAATTGGAGGTGGATTCGCCTTCCTGCTTTTGATTCTCGGCATTGTTGTTTCGATCACCAGCGAACGCAGCATGGTCGAGGAACGGCTGGGGCGCTACGTTGAAACTCAGCAGCAGGAGATTGTAAGCGAAAAGGGACGTTCCACACCGCTGACCGATTGGTTGAATCGGCGTGTGGAGCGCTCCACTCTGGGAGAACGAATCTCACAGGAACTCAGCCGCGCCGACCTGAAATTCCGGCCGGGTGAATTCATCGCCGTAGTTATCATCAGCATCGTTGTAATGGCCGGTGTGGGTTACGTCATCGGTCAATACAGTATCGTCACCGCAATCATAGGAGCGATAATTGGCGGTTTTTTACCCCGTTTTTATGTCAAACGGCAGCAAAATAAACGGCTGATCCGTTTTAATGAACAGCTTTCGGACATGCTGAACCTGATGGTCAACGGCTTGCGCGCCGGCTATTCCACCATGCAGGCTATGGAAGCCGTTTCCAAAGAACTACCACCTCCCATATCTGACGAATTCCATCGTGTAGTGCAGGAAATGCAATTGGGCATTCCCATGGAAAAAGCGTTGGATAACCTATTGAAGCGCATCCCATCCGATGACCTTGATCTAGTCATCACGGCCATTAACGTTCAGCGCGAGGTGGGCGGTAATCTTGCCGAGATTCTGGATACAATTTCCTTTACCATTCGCGAACGGGTCAGAATTAAAGGTGAAATCCGGGTTCTCACTACCCAGGTGATGTACTCCGGTAAATTCCTCTCCCTACTTCCGTTAATCCTCATTGGTGTGTTATATCTATTAAATCGTGACTACATCATGACCTTCTTTAAACCGGAAAGTGTTCCATGCGGTTACATTGCTTTGGGAGTAGCCGCCATACTCATTATTTCAGGTTATTTCACAATGACTAAACTCGCCGACATTGAAGTATAGGTCAAACAAAGGAGGCTGATATGTGGATTCTTTTCGTTGTCGGTGGTTTGGTAATACTTGGAGCGGTTATATTGACCGTAATCGGGCTTCGCAATCCCGAATTGGCTAACGAGCGTGCGCTGCAGGCACGTCTGGAAGAATTCAGCCGCACTGGAGAACAGGTAGACCTCCGCAAGCTGGAACTCTCCCAACCCTTTACCCAACGGGTAATTTATCCTCTCGCCCGTAAGATGGGAGAACTGGCGGTTCGTTTTACACCTCAAAATGCCATAAACTCCATCAACCGCAAACTGGAACTTGCCGGCAGCCCTGCCAACATAGATGCCACCATGATTCTTGCGCTTCAGGCGGTTTGTGCGGTCATATTTGGCGGCCTGGTTGTGCTGGTGTTTACTGTTGGAGCAACTAAGTGGCCGTTTGGACGGGTCATTTTGTTTGCCTTCCTGTTTGGCGGACTGGGCTATATGTTCCCGCAGTTATGGCTTTCCAGCAAAATTTCCCGCCGTCAGAAAGAAATCCGCAAAGCCATGCCGGATGCGCTCGATCTACTGACTATTTGCGTTGAAGCGGGTTTGGGTTTTGATGCCGCCATGTCCAAAGTAAGTGAAAAATGGGAATCACAGCTTTCGTTTGCATTTGCCCGAACGATTCAAGAAATTCAATTGGGTAAAGTGCGCCGTGAAGCCTTGCGGGATATGGCAGAACGGATTGGTATACCTGAAATGACCAGTTTTGTGGCTGCGGTCATTCAATCTGAACAGTTGGGTGTCAGTCTGGCAAAAGTTTTACGTATCCAATCGGATCAAATGCGGGTAAAGCGCCGCCAGCGGGCAGAAGAAGAGGCTCATAAAGCTCCTTTGAAAATGCTCATTCCCATGGCGCTTTTGATCTTCCCCTCTTTGATGATTGTCCTGCTTACTCCCGCAGCGCTTCGGCTGTTCCAATCAGCCCTCGGCGGAATGTTTCAATAAACTTCATAAAAACTCGGTCCCTTATCCCTGTTAACTTTCAGGCTAGCCAAACGCCTGGGTGATTATGCACACCTTAACGAAAACTCCTCCCTGGTTTGCAATCCAACAATTCTTCTGGATTGCTGTGGATTGGCTTTATCCACCATCCTGCGCGGGATGCGGCAAGAATGGAGTTCGGTTATGCAGTTCCTGTCTGCAACAAATCACCCCAATTGATCATCATAATTCCTGCTCCCATTGTGACCTGCCGGAAGCCGGTCAACTCTGCCCGGACTGCCAGTCTCAACTTCCAGTTTTTGACCAATTGCGTTCTTATAGTATATACGAAGGTGTGCTCCGACAGAGCATCCATCAATTGAAATATAACAACGACCTGCCGCTGGCTGACACTCTATGCCGAATGCTAATTTCTCTGTTTAACCAACAAAATTGGAAAGTAGATTTAATCTGTCCCGTACCGCTCAGCCTCCAGCGGCTGAGGCAAAGGGGCTACAACCAGTCTGCCCTGCTTGCTCAAATTCTTGCCTGGGCAGTGGCAATTCCATATAACGGTAAAGCATTAATGCGGGTTAGAGAAACGCTCAGTCAGGTAGGACTGAATGCCGAACAACGGCGAGCCAATGTCAAAGGTGCCTTTTGGGCCGACCCGAGGTTAGTTAAGGATAAAACGGTTCTAATCGTTGATGATATTGCCACCACCAGTGCCACACTTTCAGCCTGTGCAGAAGCGTTAAAGACCGCAGGTGCTGGCGAGGTGTACGCCATCACATTAGCCCGAACCGTTCATATCAACTCAAGTTAAGGTATACTAAGAAAAAGTCCCGCTATGCCAGTTCGCCTTACCCCAATCTTACCACCCTCAGGAGGAAGGAATGACACCCCAAATTGAAGTATTTACACGTAATCTGGAATTGACCGACCGCATTCAGGAATATGTAACGAAAAAGGTCTCCAAATTAAACAAACTGATCAATGATGTAGAAGATACCCGCGTAGACCTCTCTTATGTCAAATCGGCGAGAAGCGCTTCGGATCGGCAGGTTGCACAAATCACTATTCGTGGCAAGGGGTTTATTCTGCGCGCTGAGGAACGGGCAGATGATCTGTTCGCCGCTATTGACGAAGCAGTGGATAAAATGCAACGCCAGATTTCACGTTTCAAAGGCAAGCGCCAGCGAGGGCGTGGTGACGGCACACCCGCCTCGGAGGTTGCCCCTGAACCAGTTGTTGAAGAAACTCCCACAGAAGTCGAAGAAACGCCCATCATCGCCCGTCGCAAGACATTTTCGCTCGTTCCGATGGATGAAATGGAAGCCATCGAGCAGATGAAATTACTTGGTCATGAGGATTTCTTTGTCTTTTACAACGCCAACACCAACGCAATCAATGTGCTGTACACCCGGCGCGATGGTACCTATGGTTTGATCGAACCCAAATTGGGATAGTCTCCTTGAAATTCAATATAACACACCTCCGCGTGGAGGTGTGTTTTTTTTCACTTGCCACTCCTGCTGCTGTGCGCTATAATCTACCCGTCCTTAAACTCTTTTGAAAACAGGGAAAGATTTTATGATTGATGTTAATGATCTTCGCAAAGGTGTAACCTTCGAATTGGATGGAAACCTGTACAAAGTACTTGAATACAGCCACCACAAACCGGGACGTGGCAATGCCACCATTCGCATCAAAGCCCGCAATTTACGCACCGGTGCAACGCTTGAAAAAACTTTCACCTCAGGTGACCGTGTTCCAGAAGCGCGCCTTGATTATCACAACGCTCAATATCTGTACAACGATGGAGAAATTTACTACTTCATGGACACGGAAACATTTGAGCAATACCCCATTCGGGCAGAAATTCTCGGAGATGCGGCTGGGTATCTCAAAGAAGAAATGCCTGTCAAATTGACCTTCTACGGCAGTGAAGCATTGGATGTTGAATTACCCACCACGGTTGACCTAAAGGTCACGTACGCTGAAATTGCGGTACGCGGCGACACGGCCACCGGTGTAACCAAAACGGTAACGGTGGAAACCGGAATTCAGGTTCAGGTACCCAATTTCGTAGAAGAAGGCGACATTATCCGCGTAGATACCCGCACTGGCACTTACGTAACCCGCGTTCAATAGCGTAAGGTAATTCCCGAATGAAAACCCCAGCGGGTTTCGAGTGCAGTTATTTTTACGGGGATTACTATCGAGGAAGAAAAAGGGAGGAGTGCCGCCTGATTGGGAATGCACCTCCTCCCCATCATTGGACAGCCGATTTATGTAAAACCTGCCCTGTACCGGCTATTCAAAGAGCAAATGCCTGTCCTTATATGGTACTGGACGCCAAAGTAAGTCGGGGATTTCTGGGCCTGAACCGTAAAGTTGTGATCAGCGCCTATTGTAATAAGACCTTTCAGATTGTCACTGAGCCGCAGGTTGGCTGCGGTCAATGTCACCCCCTTCCACCGCCTTTCATCGAATCCAAACATCCATGACCATCACCGTCCTGTTTGATTTAGACGATACCTTACTGGAAAACGACATACAGCCGTTTATTCAACGCTATTTTGAAATGCTGGCAAATGCACTGGCCGATTCAATTTCGCCCGCTCAATTTCAGCGCGCGATGCAGCAAGCCGTCTATGCAATGCTCAGCAAAAAGTTGCCCGCTGGGACATTAGAAAACACCTTCGATCAAATTTTTTACCCTGCCT
>DLXG01000320.1 GCA_003448875.1 Anaerolineaceae bacterium | reverse complement strand
AGCCGGGCTGTTTGCCATCTTTATTCGCATCACCAGCGCCGACCGCTTGATGCAGTTTGTCATTGATCAGCAGCGCACCAAACTGGTGCAGGCGCTGGCGGAGTACTACCAGACCCAGGGTAACTGGCAGGAGATCGGCCTGCACTGGGGCGAGATCGAACAAGAGACCCTGCCGGACGAATGGCAGCACCCGCCCGGCGAAGGTCAGGGTGGCGGGCCGATTCCGCCGCAGGCATTGGAACGCCGCGGTCTGTTCTCTCTGGCGGATGCGGACGGGAAGGTGCTGGTTTCGGGAGTGCCCAATTTTCCCCCAGGGTCGCTTGTGGATAGTGCGGTACTCAGGCAGGGAACGGCCATCATCGTGGACGGGGAGACGGTCGGCTATTTGCTTTCTCCCGCCCGTCTGGCAGGATTACGCCCCGAAGAAGACCGCTTTTTGCGCCGGGTGAATCAGGCTCTGGTGGTGGGGGGAGGTGGCGCGCTGATGATTGCACTGGTGGTGGGGGTCTTTCTGGCGCGCATGTTGACCCGTCCGATTAAGGATTTGACCACGGCCGCCAGGCGCATGGCAGAGGGAGAACTGGAACAGCAGGTAGCGGTGCGTTCGCAGGATGAGATTGGTGAACTGGCGCAGGCGTTCAATCTGATGAGCCAGCAAATTGCCCGGGCCAATCAGCTGCGCCGACAGATGACTGCCGACATCGCTCACGATCTGCGCACCCCGCTGACGGTGATTGCCGGTTATATCGAATCCATGCGGGACGGTGTCCTTCAGCCAACGCCTCAGCGTCTGGATTTGATTTATCAGGAGATCGAGCGTCTGCAAAAGATGGTCAGCGACCTGCGGATGCTCTCGCAGGCGGATGCGGGCGAACTCAACCTTTACCCGCGTCCCATCCAGCCGCTAGCTCTGCTCAGGCGGGCTGCTTCACTGTTCCAGCATCATGCCGATCAGGCTGGCGTCCGGCTGCGGGTTGAGGAGGGGACTGAGACTCGTCTGATCCGCGTGGACGAAGACCGCATGATGCAGGTGATGGACAACCTTATCAGCAATGCGCTGCGCTACACTCCGCCGGGAGGGGAGGTTACCCTGCGCGTCCGGGAGGAACCTGAACGGGTCATCTTGGAGGTGGAGGATACGGGCAGCGGCATTCCGCCGGAGGAATTGCCCCGCATCTTTGAACGGTTTCAGCGTGTGGATACCTCCCGTCACAGCGAGAGCGGCGGCAGCGGGCTGGGGCTGGCGATTGTCAAAGCGCTGGTCGAAGCGCAGGGAGGCAAAGTCGTTGCCGAATCCGAGGTCGGAAAAGGCACCCGCATTTCGATCACCTTCGAGGCGGTTGAGTGAAGTGAATAGATAACGGGTGTTTTGGAATTATTAAGGGATAATCATTTGATTTATCCATAAAAAATTGATCGGGCGCATACGGCCATAATAATGTTAGAATTTTTGCACTTGGCGGATACATTTTTAATCAACAACTATTTTTGGGGAGGTTACACCTCATGGCAATATTTCGAAGCTTAGAATGGAGCGGAAATGCGCTGAGGTTGTTGGATCAACGCCGCTTGCCATCGGAAACCCGTTATGTAGAACTTTATGATCCTGAATCGGTTGCTGAAGCCATCCGATCCATGGTCATAAGGGGAGCACCGGCAATCGGCGCAGCTGCGGCTTACGGGCTGGCGCTGGCGGCTCTCAACTCACCGGCTGTTCAAACTTCAGATTTGATCCGAGATGTCGAAAAAGCCGCTGATCTGCTGCGAAATTCCCGTCCCACAGCCGTCAATTTATTCTGGGCGATTCAAAGAGTAATGAATAAGGTCTATGCTAATCATGAAACGACCTGTGATAAGTTGAGGGATTTGATTCTTCAAGAAGCCCACAAGATCGCTGAGGAAGACATCCGCGCTAACCGGCAGATCGGTCAAAATGCCCAGCCATTGGTACCAAACCCGGCCAGAATCCTGCATCATTGCAATACGGGAAGTCTGGCAACGGTTGATTACGGTACGGCGTTGGGGATTGTTCGGTGTGCTTTTGAAAGCGGCAAACAGGTGCATGTCTACTTGGATGAAACCCGCCCGCGTTTACAGGGTGCCAGACTCTCGGCTTGGGAACTGAACCAGCTGGGCATCCCGCACACGGTCATCGTAGACGGGGCTTCTGGGTTTGTGATGAGGAAAATTGGCATTGACCTGTGTGTAGTGGGGGCCGACCGCATCGCCGCCAACGGGGATGCCGCCAACAAAATCGGCACCTATAATCTGGCGCTGGCTGCCAAAGCGCATGGGGTGCCGTTTTATGTGGCAGCCCCGACCAGTACGATTGACATGAACATTCGCAGCGGGGATGAAATCCCAATTGAAGAACGCAGTGCAGAAGAAATCACTCATGTGGGCAAGGAACGGATTGTGCCAGAGGGTTCGCCGGTGTTGAACTTTGCCTTCGATGTCACCCCGGCCCATCTGATCACAGCCATCATTACCGAGGCGGGGATTGCCTACCCGCCTTTCGAAGAAAGCCTCGCTCGATTAATGGATTCGGGAGGATAGTCACGTAAGGCAGGTGCTGGCCTCTCCCCAGCCCGTGAGAGTCCCCTTACCTTCCCCCATTTTCATGCTTCTACGGCAGGATTAGCCGGTTCTACCTCTTTGGGGTAACGGGGCAGGACGGTACTTAATAGAGTGCCCAGAATCGCGCGCATTTCCTGCGAGTTCAACGGCCGGCTAAGGCTCACTTCCAATACGTTGGTATCCGGCGAGAGGGTGGTTTCCGGCTTTTCGTTGGCCGAAATGATCACGACCGGCAAATGCGCATAAGCGGGATTTTGACGAATGGTTTTCAACCAGTTCCAGCCGTGAATATCCGGCAGTTCAAGGTCCAGCAGAACGGCGTCTATGGCCTGTTCCTGTAAGATTTTAAAGGCTTCTTCTCCGCTTAATGCGCTGAACAAACGATAGGATGGTTCGGCATGAGTGACCTGCACCGAACGGATGGCTTTGGCGATGAATTGCGCCATGGCCGGATCGTCATCCACAACCAGGATGGTTTTTACCTGCGGCCCTAAGGATGACAGGGTATCTACGAGGGCATGGCGGGAGATCGGCTTGAGCAGGTATGAATGAATGGAGCCAATTTGCGAATGGACGTGCGGAAGGTGGACGCGGATGACCGGCAGTTCATACGGTAACTCTTTGGGGAAACCATTGGCAACCCGGCTGGAAACCAGCACGGCGCGCGGGTAAAGTTTTTCTACGTGGTCATGGAGCGAGTCACAATCTGCCACTGTTTGAATGACATACTCATCCAGAATCTGACGCATGGTTTGCTCTTGCTGCGGGTCGGGTGTGACAAACAGCACAAACTTATTGTCTTCCAGCGGGCGGTAACTTTCCGAAGGAAGGCTGACCTGCTCCATGGGCGGGGGAGTGAGCGGCAGGGTGAAGTAAAAGCGGCTGCCCTTGCCCAACTCGCTTTCAACGCCCATTCGGCCGCCATGCAGTTCCACAAAACGCTTGCTGATGTACAACCCAATCCCTGTGCCAGAGCGCCGGCGCCAGTTTTCCTCGCCCACCTGCCGAAACTCGATGAAGATTTTTGGCAGATCCTCGGCTGAAATTCCCACGCCGGTGTCAATGACGTTGATCTGGAGCGAATCGGCCAGTTGCTCAACCCGCAGGGTGACCCCGCCACGGTCGGTAAAGCGCAGGGCGTTGTTGAACAGATTGATCAGCACCTGCCGGATGCGGGTGGTATCCACAAACACGGGTGGCAGGTCGGGGGGTATTTCAACCTTGATCCACAACCCCTTTTCTTTAAAAGCGCTGGCGACCATGTCGTGCACATCGGCAATGATCTGCTCCAAACGGGCTTTTTCGCGAAAGAGGGTCATCTGTTGGGCATCAATTTTGCCCATCTCGAGAATATCGTTGATCAAGCCCATCAGGTGTTTGCTGGAATGGTAGATTTCGCGGACATCATCGTATAATCCGGCCGGCCAGTGTTCCAAAGGGGCGTAGGTTGCCGGGGCGTTCACCATTAAGTCGCTGAAACCGAGAATGAAGTTTAACGGCGTACGCAGTTCATGGCTGACCGCCATGACAAAGTGATTGCGGGCTTCGCGCGCTTCTTCGGCCTGCGCACGGGCGAAAGCCAGCATCTCGTTCAGCCGTTCCAGTTGATAATTGGCGTTGTTCAGGTCTTTGACCAGCCGGCTCAACTGGGCGCGGTGTTCGCGGGTTTCTTCCAGCAGCCGGCGTGCCTCATTGTAGTGGTAGTAGGCCGCATCAAACGCCTCCACCAGATTGCTGGAAAGCGCCCAGCCAAACAGGCTGGTGGAAATACCCCCCAGAATCAAGGCCAGTTCATAGCCTGCCGGTACGGCCAGAAAGCGGGGAATCACCAGCACCAGCAGGACCAGCCACAAATCTACGGCAATCAATCCGGCGATTCCCAGCGTGGCAACCGCATTGAGGGGCAGCAGCATCAAGAGGAACAGAACGGCCGGCTGTCGGTATAAAAAAAATGCCAGCAGAATCGCCGCGCTCAACCCCACAAACCAGATGATCTGTGAGAGAAGGTAGTGGCGTTCGATCAGGGTGAGGCTGAGCCAGATCAGCCCCAGCATCAACACCGAAATGATCCAGAGACTGGGGTTGAAGACCTGTGGAAAGCCCAGGGTAGCAATGATGTGCCAGCATAAATACAAACCGCCCACGGTATAGATCAACTTGCGGGCGGTGGTTTTGGCCAGTTCCGGAAAATCGGAATCCTCTTGGGTGATGCGCTGTAACCACGACATATACCGAACCTATTCAAGTAAGTTTAACTGGTAGAGAACATCCAAAAGATTGCGTTGCAGCAGGGGTTTCTTTAAGAAGGCAGCCGCTCCCAGCGAGTAAGCCAGATCCGGCTCATCCCACGCTGAACAGACCAGCACGGGAATGTTTTTGGTGGCCGGGTTAGACTGCAAGGATTGCAACACTTCCCAGCCGTCCAGACGGGGCATCATCACATCCAGAATAATCAGGTCCGGCTGAAGTTGGGCGGCAAGCTGGAGGGTCTGTTCGGGGTTGTTGTTACCGACCACTTGAATGCCGGTGCGGCTCAGATAACGCTCAAACATCTTGAGGGCAGCTGCCTGATCATCCACCACCAGAATGGTACGGTGTTTGATCGGCGCAAAGACCAGGTTTAACGAGACCGTCCCTCTCTGCCCGCGAGGCGGGTAGTGCTCTTCGATCCTGGCGTGCATTCGTTTTCCCCACCCGCGGATATACTTCAGCAATTCACTGCTTTCTTCGCGGATGATTTCCCATTGCTCGTCGGTTTCAAATTCAATCAGGATGCCTGCCGTAGTGGGGGCGGCCTCTACGCGGATTTTGAGCCTGTCTGCGGTACATAGTTGCAGTCCGTAGTTGATCAGACTCAAAACCATCTGACGGAGCAGCACCCGATCCGCCGAAATGGGGATAGGATGGGCGGGGATGCACAGGTCAAGGTGAATTTGCTCGCTGCGCAGCCGCTGGGAAAGAATACCCTCAAGGCTTTTCAGCGTCTCGCTCAGATCCAATTGTTCAAAGTGCAGGACAAATTCGTTCTCGTCGGAAGGCTGCTCTTCTTCCTTTGCTTGCCCGTCCTGTGGAAGAAGGTAACGTTCCCAAATTCGCCCGCTCAATGCTTGCAGGGCGCGGCTGTGATCGCGCCGGAATTGACGGTCGCCGATGAACAGAGCGTTGGCGATTTCACGAGGGCTTTCACCGGCTACATAGCGTTTATAAAGGATCAGGTAAGGCCTCCACTCCGGGGATTGGGATTGCGGTTCACTGCCGGGCGGGCGCAGTTGTTCAATTTCTTGCAGGATCAGATTTTGAATCGCTCTGGCACGACTGGTTGAGGAATCGGGGTCGGCTGCCGAGAAATATTGAGCGAGGGGATGGGTCTCTAATACGGTTGGGTCGTATAGGTGAGAAATTAAGTCCTTGAAAAGAGCGGCAAACTTTTCACGATTCATGACCATAAGATGTCCGGCTTAAGTCCGAAAAATGATTGTGATTCACAGCAGAATGATTTAAATTGAAGTGTAACACCTGTAATTCCGGGTGGCAAGGAGGTGTTAAGAAAACAATCAGCCAAACCAATCCCTGTTTTCCCCAACTGTTTCTACCGATTTTCTGTATCTCATAACAAGGAGGAAGTAAATGAAAAAGTTCGTCCTATCCCTCATGGGTGTGTTCGTGATTCTTTCGGTCTTGCTTTCTGCCTGTGGGACGACGCCCACCGCAGCGCCAACCCAGCCGCCCAGCGGCGGACAGCCCGCTCAACCGGCTGAACCCACCGCTCCCCCTGCCCAACCTGCCGCCAAGCAGCAGGTTGAGGTCTTCTCGTGGTGGACGGGTGGCGGCGAAGCGGCCGGTCTCGAAGCGATGATCAAGGTCTTCAAAGCCCGCTACCCGGATATTGAGTTCATCAACGCCGCCGTAGCCGGGGGAGCCGGCACCAACGCCCGCGCGGTGTTGGCCTCGCGTTTGCAGGCTGGCGACCCGCCCGATTCGTGGCAGGGTCATGCCGGGCAGGAGTTGATCGGCACCTATGTGGCCGGCAAGCAGATTCTGCCGCTGAATGACCTGTACGAATCCGAAGGCTGGCTCAAAGTCATGCCGGAAACGCTCATCCCGCTCATTTCGGATAACGGCAATATCTACTCTGTGCCGGTCAACATCCACCGCGCTAATGTGCTCTGGTACAACCCGCAAATCCTCAAAGATAACAACATCGAAGTACCCACCTCGATTGAAGCGTGGTTTGCGGCGATGGATCAGCTCAAGGCTGCCGGTGTAACCCCGCTGGCTCTGGGTGAGCAATGGACCAAGATGCACCTGCTCGAAACCGTGCTGCTCGGCACGCTCGGCGTGGATGCCTATAACGGCCTGTGGACCGGTGAGACCGACTGGGGCAGCCCCGAGGTCAAAGTAGCGCTGGAGAACTTTGCCAAACTGCTGACCTATGCCAACACCGACTCGGCTTCCCTGTCCTGGCAGGATGCTTCTCAACTGGTGGTGAACGGCGATGCGGCCTTCAACGTCATGGGCGACTGGGCGGAAGGTTACTTCCGCGAACTGGGCAAGACCCCGCAGGTGGACTACGGCTGGGCGCCCACCCCCGGTACCGGCGGCGTGTTCCAGTTCCTGTCTGACTCGTTCGTGCTGGCTGCCAACGCTCCGCACCCCGAAAGCGCGATTGCCTGGCTGAAGGTGGCCGGTTCGAAGGAAGGGCAGGAAGCCTTCAACCCGGTCAAGGGCTCGATCTGCGCCCGCACCGACTGCGATAAGGCGCTGTTCGGTGAGTACCTGCAATCGGCCATGAATGACTGGGCGACCAATCAGGTGGTTGGTTCTCTCACGCACGGCGTGGTGGCCAACGACTCGTGGAAATCCGAAATTGATACCGCACTTGGGCTGTTCGTTCAGGGCGGTAATGTGGATAGCTTCCAGGCTGCTCTGGTAGCCGCCTGCAAGAGTTCCGGACCCTGCCAGTAAAAAGCGGA
>DLXG01000137.1 GCA_003448875.1 Anaerolineaceae bacterium | reverse complement strand
GAGTTGGAGGGGGAAGGGTGGGTGTATTCAAACTGTCCGGTGTTGATGTTGCCTCTCCCGCCGGCGAATTATTCGAGCGCTCGCTTGCAAGGGGCAGGTTGCAGCTCAACAACATCAGCAAAATAACCATCGAAACAAAGGAATACTTTTTCATTTTCGGCATAATGCCTTATACCGGAATGTGGAAGATGTGTCAATGTCTGTGATACGCCTCGCGGCTTTTTCAATGGTATAATCAACACGCTCCCCAGCGGGAGCAATTTTGATGACCCTCTGGCATATTTCGAGGGGTTAATTGACTACTTTAAGAAGGACATAACACCAAGCATGAGCATTGTTTTGACCGGCTCAATTGCCTATGACTATTTGATGACCTTTCCCGGATACTTCAAAGACCATATTATGCCGGATCGTCTGGATTCGATCAGTTTGTCTTTTCTGGTGGATCACATGGTTCGGCAGCGCGGGGGGATAGCCCCGAATATCGCCTATACTCTGGCGCTGTTGGGTGATAAACCGCTGATCTTTGGAACCGCAGGAGAAGATTTTGAGGATTACCGTCAATGGCTGGAAAGCCATCACATTGATACGACCTATATCCGGATTGTTCCCGGTGTTTTTACCGCCAGTTTCTTTGCCAATACTGACCTTGCCAATAATCAAATTTGCAGTTTTTATACCGGGGCGATGGCCTACGCGCGCGAGTTGTCGCTGGAAATGCTGCAAGCCCGTCCCGAAATGGTGGTAATTTCTCCCAACGACCCGGTGGCGATGGATCGGTATGTAGAGGAATGCAAACAGATGCAAATTCCGTATGTATACGATCCAAGCCAGCAAATTGCCCGATCGAACCCGGATGAATTGCGCCGCGGAGTGGATGGGGCTTACAGCCTCTTTGTCAACGAATATGAATGGGAATTGCTGCAAAAACACACCGGGTTTAGCGCGGATTTTATTTTGCACCGAGTGCCGCTGGTGGTGATTACGCGCGGGGCTAAAGGGGCTTCTATTTACTGGCAGGCTAACGAGGTGGAAGTTCCCGCCGTACCGGTGGAAAAGATTGTGGATCCAACCGGGGTGGGGGATGCCTTTCGGGGTGGTTTTTTGCGCGGCTGGCGGTTGGGCTTTGATTTTGAAATCTGTGGCAAGATGGGCTCGCTGGCAGCAGCCTATTGTTTGGAGCAGCGCGGCACCCAATCACACTACTTTACAGTTGAAGAATTTATTGAACGATTCCGCACCCATTTTGATGATGGCGGTGTGCTGGATTTAATGACTCAAAATAATGCCTGATTTTTTGTATGGAGGAAACGAATGACCAATTTTGATGTAAAAGACCTGAAACTGGCCGAAGGCGGCCGGCGGCGGATTGAGTGGGCTGCCCGTGAAATGCCGGTTTTGCGCCAAATTCGCGAACGGTTTGAAAAAGAACGTCCGCTGGCGGGCATCCGCATTTCGGCCTGTCTGCACGTGACCACCGAGACTGCTAACCTGATGCAGACCTTACAGGCTGGCGGAGCGGAAGTGGTGTTGACTGCCTCCAATCCGCTTTCGACCCAAGATGATGTGGCAGCTGCGCTGGTTTCTCATTCCGAAATACCGGTGTTTGCCATCAAGGGTGAAAACAATACGGTTTACTACAAGCATATTCACGCTGCACTGGATCATAAACCGCATTTGACGATGGATGATGGCGCCGACCTGGTCAGTGTGTTGCACAAGGAACGCCGCGAACTGCTGCCAAACGTGATCGGCGGCACGGAAGAAACCACCACCGGCGTGATCCGCTTGCGGGCAATGGCAGCCGATGGGGCGCTGGCTTTCCCGATCATTGCAGTCAACGATGCGATGACCAAGCACTTTTTCGATAACCGTTACGGCACCGGTCAATCCACCATTGATGGAATTATCCGTGCTACCAATATCCTGCTGGCGGGCAAAAATTTTGTGGTGGCAGGCTACGGCTGGTGCGGTCGCGGGCTGGCAATGCGGGCGCGCGGCATGGGCGCCAATGTGATTGTGACCGAAGTGGATCCGCTCAAAGCGCTGGAAGCCGTGATGGACGGCTACCGCGTCATGCCGATGAAAGAAGCCGCCAAAATTGGCGATGTGTTCTGCACCCTGACCGGCGACATCAACGTAATTGATAAACCGCACTTTGAGGTGATGAAGGACGGGGCGATCATTTCCAATTCCGGTCACTTTAATGTAGAAATCAATATCCCCGTTTTAGAAGAAATGTCCACTTCCAAACGGCTGGTACGTCCCTTCGTCGAAGAGTACGAGTTAAAAGACGGGCGGCGCATTTACCTGTTGGGTGAAGGCCGTTTGATCAATCTGGCTGCCGCAGAGGGACATCCCGCCAGCGTGATGGATATGTCCTTTGCCAATCAGGCGTTGAGCGTGGAGTACATGGTCAAACATGCTGCCGAGCTCAAGAAGCAGGTTTACAGCGTACCGGCTGAAATTGACAGCGAAATTGCCCGCCTGAAACTGGCTGCGATGGGTGTTGAAATTGATGTATTGACCGAGGAACAGGTGCGCTACCTGAACTCATGGGAAGAAGGCACATAATATAGCCCAAGCCCTGCTGATTTGATGGGAAAATGTTAGGGCAACCCCCGCGCGGTGCTTGAATTACAGGCCATGCGCGGGGGTTTGTTTTTAATTACCAGCGAAAATACCCCTTGGTTTATCCGAATCTGATGCAATGGCTCATCCAAACTGAGACTTCGTAGTACAATTTTTCATCATGCAACCGAAGGGATAAACCCATGAGCGGAAATGTCGAATTAACCCAAGAGGAAATCCTCCGCTACTCACGTCATCTGCTGATTCCGGAGGTGGGGCTGGAAGGACAGCGCAAATTGAAGGCTGCTTCGGTTTTACTGGTTGGCAGCGGTGGCTTGGGTTCGCCAATTGCCTTGTATCTGGCGGCCGCCGGGGTTGGGCGAATTGGCATCATTGACTATGATGTGGTGGATGCTTCCAACTTACAAAGGCAAATCATCCATGATACCCAACGGATTGGGATGCTCAAGGTTGAATCGGCGCGCAGCCGCCTGCTGGCTTTGAACCCCTTTGTACAGGTGGATGCTTACAACGAGGTGTTCACCTCTCAAAACGCCGAACGGATTGCTGCGGAATATGACATTCTGGTGGATGGGAGTGATAACTTCCCCACCCG
>DLXG01000103.1 GCA_003448875.1 Anaerolineaceae bacterium | reverse complement strand
GACTTTACTACTTTGCACTAACATTCAGAATTTTTACTTGACAGTTATAAATGGGTGAAGGTACAATAGTGCGGCTTTTTGATTTGGGAATTTGCCAGATTTTGGCTAGTGAAGATAGGAGTAACGGGAATGGTACCACTTCCAAAGCGGAAACTTTCAAAAGGACGGCGAGACCGTCGGCGCGCTCACGACGCATTGCAGAATACCAATCTGGTGCAGTGCGGTCAGTGTGGCGAAATGCGGCTGCCACACACAGTTTGCCCCAATTGTGGCTATTATCAGGGTCGTGAAATTATCAGTATGGAAAAGGCTGAGAAAAAGAAATAACCATCAGCCGGTCAATTGAAATTCGAAAAGGCTGCCTCACCGGGCAGCCTTTTTCTGCTCATCAAAGGGCCCAGGCAAGCATAAAGCCAATAATTGCAATGATCAAGCCGAGATGTAAGAATAAATTGCTCTCGACTAGCCAGCCCTTCAATAAAAACTGCAAGATAAAATTGAGCAAAATTAAGGTCAAGCCAACCAAAGGCAATAATCCCTTGCGATTTGCGAGAAAGGATGAGACTTTATCCAGAAAACGCGAGAGATTTTCCATGGCTTTTATTCAAACCTCGCTTTTGGCAGGGGCGGGTCGTTTCAGGTAAGGACGGTATGCATTCAACAAACGCCCCGGCAACAAGCCTTTGATCCTGATATATTCACCGTAAGGCTGACTCTCTTCAACCTTGCCGAACTCGTGGAATTGGGCAATTAATTGACCTTCCCGATAAGGGAGATAAACCGTGATCGGTGAAAAATTCTCAAATAGAATGTTCTCCACTTCACGAAGCAGGTCTGAAAGTCCTTCGCCGGTTTTAGCGGAGATAGCGACAGAACTGGAAAATTGACTCAAAGCGGTGCGGACTGCATCAACATCGGAAAGCCGGTCTATTTTGTTCAGCGCAGTAATGGTGGGTATATCTTCACAGCCAATATCCATGAGAGTTTGTTGGACGGCTTTCCACTGTTCCAGCGCGTTGGGATGGGTCACATCCAGCACATGCACCAGCAGGTCGGCTTCGGTAATTTCTTCTAGTGTTGCTCTAAATGCGGCAATCAACTGGGTGGGTAATTTTTGAATGAAACCGACCGTATCGGTAAAAAGTACTGTATGACCTGCTGGTAATTCAACCCGGCGGGTAGTCGGGTCAAGGGTGGCGAATAGCTGATCGGCTACATATACATCGGCTCTGGCGAGGGTATTCAGTAAGGTGGATTTTCCGGCATTGGTGTAGCCCACCAGTGCCACTATGGGGATATTGGAACGGCGGCGTTGTTCACGATAACGCTGACGGTGGGCACGTACCTTTTCCAATTCCTCTTTCAAGTGGGCAATCCGGCGACGAATCTCACGGCGGTCAACTTCCAATTGGGTTTCGCCGGGCCCGCGTAAACCCACACCGCCGCTTGAGCCGGTTCGACCACCTCCACCGCCGGTCTGGCGGGCGAGATGCGTCCACGCTCTGGTAAGGCGAGGTAGGCGGTATTCATAATAAGCCAGCTCGACTTGTAAAATCCCTTCGCGGGTATTGGCATGGCGGGCGAATATATCCAGAATCAAAGCGGTGCGGTCAATCACCCGTACCTGATCGCCAAACCGTTCTTCCAATTCGCGCTGGTGGCGGGGTGAAAGTTCAGTATCAAAAATCACCAGATCGGCCTGGGTTTCTTCCACCAGCATTTTGATTTCATCCACCTTACCGGAGCCAATAAAGGTGTCCGGATTGGGCTTTTCCAGACGCTGGGTAACTTCACCAAGCACTTCTACATCTGCAGTATCTGCCAGCAAGGCCAGTTCTGCCAGTGAATCCTCCAATGGGAGAAGGCCGGGCTCGCCAATTAGATCAACACCGACCAGAATTGCGCGTTCGCGCGGAGGTTGAGTAGGTTCAGCAATTTTTTTTGCCATTCGTTACTTCTTTTTCTCTGCCTTTTTCACCCAATTGATGATGCGGTCAATTGCTTCCTTAAGGCGGTCGGTGGGTACACCCAGGGATATACGGATGTAGCCCTCCCCGTATTTTCCGTACACAACGCCGGGTGTTACACTGACTCCAGTTTCTTCCAATAATTGAGAGCAAAAAGCGGTACTATCGGTGAACTCTGCCGGCAGGTGAGCCCAGATATATATGGCAGCCGGTGGGGTTTCGACCGCAAAACCCGCTTCACGCAAGCCAGTTAAGGCAATATCCCGGCGGTGCTGATAGATTTGATTACGTTCCTCGATCCAGGATTGATCGCCGGTTAGCGCGATAATTCCTGCCTGCAAAATGGCCTCAAAATGGGAAGAATCCACCTGACTTTTATAGGTATGCAGGTAACGGATTACCTCAGGGTTCCCAACTGCCATACCCAAACGCCAGCCAGCCATATTGTAGGTTTTTGACAACGAATTAAACTCGATAGCAACTTCTTTTGCGCCCGGCACTTGCAAAATACTCGGTGCTTTATAGTTGTCAAAGCAGATATCCACATAGGGCGCATCGTGGGCAATCAAAATCTGATATTTATGGGCAAATGCGACTGCTTTTTCAAAGAATTCAAAAGGAGCCACTGCACCGGTAGGATTGTTGGGGTAATTCAACCACAGCAGGCGGGCGCGCTCCAGCACCCATTCGGGAACGGAATCCAGATCAGGGAGATAGTGGTTTTCACGGAGCAGGGGCAAAGGATAAATTTGTCCGCCAGCAATCAGCGTGCTGGATTGATAAACCGGATAGCCGGGATTGGGTACCAAAACAATATCACCGGGGTTGATACACACCTGAGACAGGTTGAAGATACCTTCCTTAGACCCCAACAAAGCAATGGCCTCTTTTTGCGGGTCCACATCAACCTGAAAGCGGTTGGCGTAATATGCCGCGATCGCTCGACGAAAGGCCAGCGTTCCGCCGTTTGGGGTGTATCCATGAGTATCCGAACGGCGTGCGGTGGAAATTAGAGCATCGGTAATAAAATCCGCCGGCGGCAGATCGGGAGAACCCATGTCAATGCGGATGACATCTGTGCCAAGTGCTTTGAGCTCGGCTATTTTTTGACTCAGGCTGGCAAAAAAGTATGGCTTGAACGAGGCAATTCGCTCAGCCGGGCGGAAGATGGACTTATTCTGATTCATAGGCTCCAGTTTTAGTTGAAGTGGTGAGTAGGGAGGCAAACAAACGTGCGGTTTTTAGATCGGGAGGTTCAACATGATGGGGTACAAGGATGTGAAAAGTCGAACCGGGGCATTTTTCTTCATCATAACCGTTCGATTCGACCCAGATGGCACCACCGTGGGCTTCGATGATCCCTTTGGCAATATGTAACCCCAAACCCGGTCCGCCCCCTTTGAACTTGGTCTTGCCGCTAGAATGAAGAGCAACATTGCCAATCCGGGAGAATTTTTCAAAGATGATTAACTGGTCTTCAGCGTCAATGCCGATACCCTCATCGGTGATGGATACCTCGATAAAACCGGGTAATTTGCGCCCGTTGATTGTGATTTTGCCGTGATCAGGTGTAAATTTGATCGCATTCACCAGCACATTTCGAAAGACTTGTAAAAGTCTTTCAGGATCCCCAAAGGTTAATTCATCTGAGCCGGGGAAGGGGTGAATAATTAATGTTTGATGGCGTTCTTGCAAGGCGGATTGTAGTTCGGATTGAAGTAATTGCAGAAGACGATTAATCCAAACCGGTTGAATGTTGAGGCTGAGCAAACGATTGTCAATCAATGAAACGTCAATCATATCGTCAATGATAGCCCGCAGGCGGCGGGCGCCATTGGAGATACCGTCTACCATGGTGACGTAATGATTCAAGCCGTTTTGCTGTTCCAGCATTTCGCGCAGCATCGCCGTATAACCTTCAATAAGAGTCAAGGGTGTCTTCAATTCATGGGCGGCTACTGCGATAAAATCCGACTTGCTTTTGTCTAGTTTTTCCAAATTCTGCCGGGTTTGTTCCAGCTGTGTAGTCAGATGACTCACTTTGGCTTCCATCTCCAGCAGCGCGCTCTTCTCGATGATGTAATTGAAGATGGGCAATAGGGTTGTGATGATTTCCAGAGCCTGGCCTTCATCGAGAACTTCACGGCAGGTTTCGATGGTGATCTGCTGGAGCAAAATGGTGAACTTCAAGAGGCTGCTTGCGCTGACTTCTAAATCGGTGAGGGTTAATGAGAGCGACCATTCCGTTAGGATTGAATCTAACCACGCCGGATCGCCGGTTTCTACGGCTTGTTCGAGTTTGGCGAAGAAAGAATCTGCCTGTATGCGCAGGTCCTCTCGCAGCCCCGCCCCGCGCGCCATGGATTGAATCACACGATTGATCCAAACTGGTTGTATTGTTCTCAGTAATTCCAACTCGTTCATTGGGTTAAGTTTATGCTATTTTGAGAGATTTTACAAAGCCTTAATCATAGGTGGTTAACCAGGCATGAATCGTTTCTCCAACGATTCCTAAACTTTCGGCAGAAACTTTATCGAGGGTGTCCTGGGTGGTATGCCAGTAGGGATAATCAAAATCAATCACATCAACTGCTGGGTATCCTTTCTCCAAAAATGGGGTATGATCGTCCAGGATGCTGTATTTATACTGGGGGATAAAATATTGTTCATAACCTAAGTTACGAGCAGTTTCCCAGATCTGGCTTGCAAGTTGAGGGTTTGAGTTTCGTTCAAGGTAGATGTTTAAATCGGCATCCCCAATCATATCCACGATCACCACAGCGGCGGGATTGATGGGTATTTCTTCAACAAAGGCGCGGGATCCCAAAATCCAATCCCAGCCGGGGATATTACCCTGATCTTCCGCATCAAAAAACACCAACCAGATTTCACACGGCAGATTGGGAGGCAGGCTGCGAGACAGTTCCAGCAAAACGGCTACCCCGGACGCACCATCGTTTGCGCCAGGAACAGGCTGGTTGTAATTGGCGGGGTTGCTGTCCTGATCGCTGTAAAAACGGGAGTCAAAATGAGCGCCGATGATGATTTGTTTCATATTTGGGTTTGGGCGTTTTGCGATCACATTGGTGATCGGATGCCCCATTCGCTGGGTTTGGTGTAATTCTACCTGCCAGCCGGCGTTTTGAGCCTGTTCGAGAATGTAGTTTATTGTCTTTTGATGTGCTTGACTGCCGGGAGTTCGCGGGCCAAACGACAATTGCATTTCCACATCTGTGTAGGCACGCGACCTGTCAAAGCGATAGGTTGAAACCGTATTGCCGCCAAACGTAACGCTGATCAGCAGCCCGATTGCCAGTAAGAGAATGAAAACGGCCAGAGAAAAAAGAGGTGATTTTTTCATGGGATTGTTAAAGTTTTAATCCCCCATTCGTTGAAAAAGATGTTCAAATCCCTTAATGAACGTTCCACATGCGCCTGAGCGCGCGCTCGCTTGCCTTTGAGCGGTTCTGGTAATTCGGGCAGGATACCAAAATTGGCTTTCATGGGTTGAAAGTCTTTCATGGAAGCGTTGGTGATGTAATGGCATAGTGCGCCCAGCATCGTTGTGCGGGGCAAAACAAGCGTTCTTTGACCGTTTGCCAGCCTGGCTGCGTTTATCCCTGCCAGCAGACCGGTTGCGATATTGCCCATGTAGCCTTCCACGCCGGTTATTTGACCGGCGAACAAAAGCGATTCACGCTGACGCGTCTGTAATGAGGGCTTGAGCAGCAGCGGTGAGGCAATGAACGTGTTGCGGTGCATTTGACCGTAACGGATAAATTCGGCATTTTGCAGGCCGGGAATCATACGGAAAACCCGTTTTTGCTCAGGAAAAGTCAGGTTTGTCTGGAATCCGACCAGATTGTAGAGTGTACCGGCCAAGTTATCCTGCCGCAACTGGACGACCGCAAAGGGCCGTTTACCGGTTCGCGGGTCTTTCAAGCCGACCGGCCGCATCGGGCCATAAGCAAGGGCCAGGTCACCGCGCAGGGCGAGGATCTCAACCGGCAGACAGCCTTCAAAGAATTGATCCATGCCGGCACGTACTCCGGCTTCGATCTCGATTTCAAATTCCCGCAGGGTGATCCGTTGAGCACTGCGCAGGGCATCCACAAATGCAAAATATTCATCGCGGTTTAAGGGGCAGTTAATGTAGTCGCCATCTTGTTCTTCACCAATCCCGTAACGGGAGGCTTTGAAGGCAATCGAAAAATCAATCGAATCAACATGGACGATTGGGGCGATTGCGTCGTAAAAATAAAGACGATTTTCCCCACTGAAGTTTTGAATGGCTTCTGCAAGCGCGGGGGAGGTAAGCGGGCCGCTGGCAATGATAACAATTCCGTCCGGGATGGTTCTGACTTCC
>DLXG01000026.1 GCA_003448875.1 Anaerolineaceae bacterium | reverse complement strand
GGACTGGACGGTCGCTGAAGGGATGGCGGTTGGGGGAAGGGTGGGTGCAAGCGTAGGCGGGCTGGCGGATGGCATTGCTGATTCAGTTGTTGTCCCAGCGCTGCCGGTACATCCTGCACCGATCAACGAAAGCACGAGGAAACCCCAAAACAGGAATAAGGATAATTTTCGCGGCATTTGTTTGATCTGCAATTCAAGACAAAGTTACTAAAAATTATAAGAATTTTGAATCAAAATACAATCTTTTGTAAGGCGAAACTGGAAAGTAACGCTCAACACGGGCTTTTGATAAACCTTCCGAAAACAGTTTTTGAGTATTTCGCAGCAAACACTTTATTGTTCACCCGTAACCTTTTGCTCAAAAATAAGACTATATAGACAAATAAACACTCATTTGTTATTCGAGCGGAATTATCCAGCGCCGCACAGCCTGTCCATTCCATCCGAAACAAGTAATGGATTTATACTTCTTTAAAACATCACCCACCAACCCTCAACAACTCACCGGGAGGATCACCATGTCTCAAAAATCATCTCTTCGACTGCATGTGGCTGCTTTTTCAATCCTGCTTCTGCTTCTCGTGGGAGCCTTTGTGCTGATACAACTACTGCCAATCGGTAAAAATCAGACGAACCCCCCGGTGATTGCCGAGCCAAACTGGGATAGCCCGCAAACCCGCCAGACCTTCATGCAAGCCTGCGGTGACTGTCACAGCAACGAAACGGTCTGGCCGTGGTACAGCAAAATTGCCCCGATGTCGTGGCTGATCACGCGGGATGTGAACGAAGGCCGCCAAAAATTGAACGTTTCGGAATGGGGAGTACGGAAAAACGAGGCTGATGATGTGGTCAAAGTCGTTCAAAACGGCACGATGCCGCCGTGGTTTTATTTACCTTTGCATCGCCAGGCAAATCTGAATCCCTCTCAAAAGCAGGCTTTTCTGAATGGCCTGGCAGCCACTTTTGGCAGTGAAAATGAACCCAACTCGCAAAAAATTGAAAGCGGGGATGACGACAACGACTGAACCGCCAAGATGCTTATTACAGACTGATTGTTGAATTTTGCCAATCATTTATCCCCATCAGAATAAAGTTTAATGGGATTCGTAGAATCAGTAGGGGCTGGGGATATGTGGATAAATCGTCATTTTTTAAGACTGATGCACCATATATGGGCATCGTCGGTTTGAGATGACTGCATACAGGGCCTTGAAACAGGTTGTTATGGGGATAGAATCTGTGGAAAAACAGGGGACAGGAATACGTAAAAAACCCGCCGTACGGCGGATTTTTTATATATGGGAAGAAGAAGCGATCAACCCCCATATATGGGGGAGCGCTTTTGACGGTAAAGAGGAATAAATTGAGCATTTATCCCCAATTTTCCACACCAATACCCACTTATCCACAGTTTTTCCACATTTATCCACAGATCACTGGGAAAAAACAAAAAAAGAACCGCACAGCCAATCCCCACCTGTGGGGGCATTATACGCCGTATTGATCACCCCACAGGTCGAGCGTTTCTTCGACAATGTCCAGATAGGCATCCACGGCTTTCAACCGTTCAGGCAGAGAATCAGCCGAGAGGGCCAGCCGCTTGCAGCCAGCCTGCCATGCGGAGAGCACGTCTGCATCTTCTGGCAGGGCGCGGGCGGCGCGTGTCCAGGTACGCAGCATCAGCCACAGGGCAGCCGCCGGCGATTCTTCCGAAAGGGAAAGGATGGCTCGCTCGTAGTAAGCCTGACGGGCAGGGTCGAGGCGCGGCGGTTTTTCGGGTAGAGCGCCGGCTGCCTGCATGGCGCTGCGCCAGTTTTCCAGCAGATTCTCAATCAATTCATAACTGGCCGGGTCATCCTGAATCAGATCGGCCAGACCGGCAGCCATACCCGGCCGCCCGGCGCTTTCGGCTCTTTTGGGAAACTCGATCAGAAAACGCCGTTCGGTCAACGGTGTGCCGTACAGCACACTGACCGCATTCGAGGCATTTTCGAGAATATCCAGATATTGATGAATTTGACGGGGGGTCGATTCGGCCGGCTGGGCCTGCAGATCCAGCCACGATTGGCGGGCATTGTCGCTGAACTGGCGGGCGCGCTGCAACACATATTCCGGCAGGTCAAACTGAGCCCCGGCGCTGGCCTGAGTAAACTCGAACCAGTGTCCGAGGTCGTGCAGCACAATCGGGTTGGCGCACAAAAAAGAGCCGATCCAGTTATCGGCGCGCAGTCGGCGCGGCTGCTGAAAGGCACTCTGCGGCAGGTGAGCGATATCAAGGTGAATCTCGTCCGTCAGGCGCACAATTTCGCGCGGGTAGGGCGGCAGGGTGGTGTGGACAAAGATCAGGTCAATGTCGGTTGTGCCACCCAGGAGCGGCTCGTCGCCGAGCAGTGAACCGGTCAGGTAAATACACACCAGACTGCGGTCGCGGCGGGCGTAGCGCTCGGCGCTTTCGCGAGCGGCTTTATGCAGGGCTTCCAGCGTAATGCGCATGTTTCTCCTCCTCTAAGTCAACCCCTCATGCACGTTGGCTCGATTCCGGCGAGGCATCCAGCGGCAATTCCGGCTGGAACGGCGAGAGGCGCAGGGCCTGCCGAATGCGGTTTTCGATCCAGTCCAGATCTACTTCTTTGCGCACGAAATCGAGCGGGTCGCTTTCGATGACCAGTACGGGAAAACGCGGTTTGGAAGATAGAAAGAAATCGTCATAAGCCCGGTTCAGTTCGGCGATGTAGTCGCGTTCCATGTTGCGCTCGTAGGGCCGGTCACGCAGGGCAATGCGCTGCATGAGGGTGTCGGTGCTGGCGCGCAGGTACACCACCAGATCGGGGGGGATGATTTTTTCGATGAGGGCTTCATGGACGCGGTAGTAGGTTTCCAGTTCATCACCTTTGAGGTTGATGCGGGCAAAGAGGGCGTCTTTTTCGAAGGTGTAATCGCTGATCAGCGGTTTTTCTTCAGCCAGCAGGGCCGGCACGCTGTAACGCTGCTGGTTATAGCGGCTGAGCAGGAAGAAGATTTGGGTTTGAAAAGCGTAACGGGCGCGGTCGGCGTAGAAACTGCTCAGGAAGGGGTTTTCTTCAAAGACTTCCAGCAGCAGGTTGGCATCGAAGCGCGGCTGTAACAGACGCGCCAGCGTGGTTTTTCCAACTCCAATGACACCTTCTACAGCAATGTACATGAATGACTCCTCAAGGATGAAATGTTCTTAATAAGTACCTGATCTGACCAGTACAGGGGAGACAGCGTGAGATGCTTAATGTCATTCCGAGCGAAGCGACACTTGCACCGCACAACACCATGATTAATGTCATTTCGAGCGAAGCGACACTTGCACCGCACTGCGTTTGGTGCAGTGCAGGTGGGAATCTCCCGCACTGCCTTCGCAGCGGTTGTGCGGGAGATTGCCACGCTCGCT